>JAUHVS010000599.1 GCA_030424955.1 bacterium
CGAGACCACCCACCAACACCTGCTGCTGCGGCTGATGTACCGCCACAGCTTCGGAGACGGGCCCACCGCCCCCCAGCTCAAGGGGCACGTGGGCTACGGCCTGCTGACCTTCGAGGTCGAGGACAACGAGGACTACCGCGGCGCGACCTACAGCTATGTGGACCTGGGCGTTGGGGGCGCGATCCCTTTGACCACGCCCCTGATCGCGGCCGAGGTGGACCTCAGCCTGCTGCCAACGGCCGACCTGGGGGACCGCACCGAAGAGATCGGCGGCGACGCGAGCATTATGGGCTACCGGGTGTACGCCGGGCTGGCCTCCACGCTCTCCATGGGGCTCGTCTTCAGCGGTGGCGTTGAGCTGACCGGCTTCAGCGCCGACATCACCGGCGTGGGCCGCGACGGCCGCGAGGGCAAGAGCGCGACCGATCGCTACCTCGGCATGCGGTTCATGGCGGGCTACCGGTTCTGACGGCGCTGAGGGTGTGGGGGCGCCGGCGGGCGCCGCGCAACCGCCCCCCAGGGGCCCCGGCCTGGGCCTTCACCGGGTCGACCCCTCCACGGACCCAACCCGGCTGCCCCTCAGGCGATGCGGGTGCGGGCAAACACCGCGTTGATGTCGCCGTCGAAGGCGTCTCGCAGCTCGTCGGCCGGCGCCCGGCCCGCGCCCACGCGCTCAATGATGTGATCGAACAGGTGCGCCGCGGCCGGCTCCCAGCGGGCGAGCCCCGCGCGGGCGATCCGCAGCACGTCCAGCGCCCAGGCCTGCACGGGCCGCCCCAGCAGGTCGGTCTTCAGCCCCTCGAAGGGGACCGCGCGCCGCAGGGCCCACCAGGTGTCCGCGTCGACCACCCCCAGCAGCGCCAGCGTCTCCTCCAGCGCCTGCGTGTCGTACAGCAGCCCGGCGTGGATCGCGGGCAAGGCCACCACGTCCTCAGCGCTGCCCATGTCGGCGCCGCGCACCTCCAGGTACTGCTTCAGCCGCGCCTCGGGGAAGATCGTCGACAGGTGCAGGGCGAAGTCACCGACCGTCGCCGTCTGCCCCTCGAAGCCCTCGGCCATGAACTGCCGGAACGGCAGCCCTGCGCAGTTGAAGACCTGCTCGCCGCGGGTGAAGAAGAACATCGGCACGTCCAGGACCCACGCCACGTAGTCCGCCAGGCGCGCGTCGGGGCCCAGGAGCACCGGTGGGAACTCCGAGCGGTCCCGATCGGTGTCCAACCAGACCCGGGAGCGGTAGCTCTGCACGTCCGAGCGGGGGGCCCCGGCGACGATGGCCGAGTTCGCGAACACCGCCGTCATCAGCGGCTGCACGAGCAGCGACGCGCGCAGCTTGCGCATGGCGTCGGCCTCGTCGGCGAAGTCGTAGTTGGCCTGCACCGTGGACGTGCTGTGCATCATGTCCAGCGCCAGCGCGCCCCGGGTGGGCAGGTACGCGCGCATGATGGCGTAGCGCGCCTTCGGCATCCGGGGCATGTCGGCGGGCGTGCCGACGGGCGCGTAGCCCAGCCCGCTCCAGGTCAGGCCCAGATCGGCGCAGACCGTCCGCAGCTCGTCGAGGTGGGCGTGCAGCTCCGCGCGGGTCTCGAGCAGGCTGCGCAACGGCGCGCCGCTCAGCTCGAACTGTCCGCCCGGCTCCAGCGTGATCCGAGCCCCCCCGCGGACCAGGGCGACGATGGCGTCCCCTTCCCGCTGAGCCGCCCACCCGTGGTCCGCCGCCAGCCGCTCCAGCACCGTGCCGATGCCCTGCGGATCCTCGTAGGTCGGGTAGGCGCCCCGCTCGGGCCACCACCCGAACTTCTCGTGCTCCGTGCCGACCACCCAGCGATCGGGGCCCTTCACCTGGGCCAACATGTACTGGACCAACTGCTCGATCCCCTCGATGGGGGTCGCGTCGTCGAAGGTCATCGAGCTCATGGGTCGTGGTCTCCTGCGCCGCCAGCGGCGTCTGGGAAGCGAGCAAGCTAGCCGCGGCCTGCCGGCGGGTCAAACGCCCTTGATGGCGGCCCGGTTACTCGAATTGGCGCCGAGCCACGCTTGCACCGCCAGTCGGCTTCTGGTACGAAGCCGCGCCCAATTGATCAGGGCATCACACACGCGCACCCGAGCCTGACCGGGGCGTCCCTGCGAGCAGGGTCCGGACAGGCGCTGACGGTCGCGGCGGACAACAACGCAAGGGAGCCTCAAATGTCTTCTGTTTCCATCCGTGAGCTGCTTGAAGCCGGCGTGCACTTCGGTCACCAGACCAGCCGCTGGAACCCCAAGATGAGCCCGTACATCTACGGCGCCCGCAACGGCATCCACATCATCGACCTGCAGAAGTCCGTGCCCGCCTTCAAGAAGGCCGCCGACTTCGTGACGCAGATGGTGGCCCGCGGCGAGTCCGTGCTGTTCGTCGGCACCAAGAAGCAGGCCCAGGAGGTCGTGCGCACCCAGGCGGCGCGCTGCGGGATGTACCACGTCACGCACCGCTGGCTCGGCGGCACCCTGACCAACTTCCGCACCATCAAGGGCAGCATCGAGCGCCTGCGCAACATCGACCGCATGCTCACCGACGCCACGGTCAGCGCTGCGCTCACCAAGAAGGAGACCCTCAAGCTGTTCCGCGAGCGCGAGAAGCTTGAGGCCAACCTCGGTGGCATCAAGACCATGGAGCACCTCCCCGGGGTGATCTTCGTGGTCGACACCATCAAGGAGCACATCGCCATCGCCGAGGCCCGCAAGCTGGGCATCAAGGTCGTGGCCGTGGTCGACACCAACACCGACCCCGACGGCATCGACTACCCGATCCCGGGCAACGACGACGCCATCCGCTCCATCGAGCTGTTCAGCAGCCGCATCGCGGACGCCGTGCTGGAGGGCCGCCAGGCCCACAACGACCGCTTCAGCGGCAGCCGCAGCGAGGGCATCGTCGAGCAGGGCGGGGCCGGTCCCGAGGTCGCCATCAAGCCCGCGGGCATGGAGATGCCGACCCCCGAGGCGAGCGCCAGCCCTGACGAGCCCACCACTGAGGACGCCGGCGACAACGCCTGACCCCCAGCCGCTCCGCTTCCAAAACCTCACCCCCGACCAGAGGGACACCCATGGCGATCTCCGCGAAAGACGTTGCCGCCCTGCGCAAGCAGACCGGCGCCGGCATGATGGACTGCAAGAAGGCGCTGCTCGAGAGCGACGGCGACATGCAGAAGGCCAACGAGTGGCTGCAGAAGAAGAGCCTCGCGGCCGTCGGCAAGCGCGCCGGCAAGGTCGCGGCTGAGGGCGCCGTCGGCAGCTACATCCACGGCGGCCGCATCGGCGTGCTCGTCGAGCTGAACTCCGAGACCGACTTCGTCGCGCGCAACGAGGACTTCCAGGCGCTCCTCAAGGACGTCTGCATGCACGTCGCCGCCACGAACCCCCAGTTCGTGAGCGACGTCGAGATCCCCGCCGAGCAGATCGAGAAGAACCGCGAGATCTTCCTCGACCAGATGAAGGATCAGGGCAAGCCCGCGAACATCCTCGAGCGGATCGTCGACGGCAAGATCGCCAAGTGGAAGAAGGAGATCTGCCTCCTCGACCAGCCCTTCGTGAAGGACACCGACGTCACCGTCGGCCAGCACGTCCAGAACGTCGCGGCGCGCATCAAGGAGAAGATCACGGTGCGCCGCTTCGTGCGCTTCGAGCTCGGCGACGGCATCGAGCGCGAGACCTCCGACTTCGCCGCCGAGGTCGCTGCGGCGGCCCAGGTCTAAGGGGCGAATCATGGCCGACCTGCGCTACGGCCGCATCCTCCTGAAGCTCTCGGGCGAGGCCCTCATGGGCGACGGCGCCTACGGCGTCTCGCCCACGGTCGTCGAGCGCATCGCCGGCGAGATCAAGCAGGTGGTCGCGCTCGGCATCGAGGTCGCCGTCGTCGTGGGCGGCGGCAACATCTTCCGGGGCGTCGCCGGCGCCGCCGAGGGCATGGATCGCACCAGCGCCGACTACATGGGCATGCTCGCCACCGCGATCAACTGCCTGGCGATCCAGGATGGCTTCGAGAAGCTCGGCCTGCACACCCGGGTGATGAGCGGCATCGAGATGCCCAAGGTCGCCGAGCCGTTCATCCGCCGCCGGGCCATGCGCCACCTCGAGAAGGGGCGGGTGGTGATCTTCGCCGCCGGCACCGGCAACCCCTACTTCACCACCGACACCGCAGCGACCCTGCGGGCCATCGAGATCGGCGCCGACGCGGTGCTCAA
>JAUHVS010000600.1 GCA_030424955.1 bacterium
CTGGCCTTTGGCGCCGCCAACGCGGTGCTGACGGAGGCGGGGATCCTGGCGGTGGTCGTGGCCGGGATGATCCTGGCCGTGCGGCAGCCGCCGCACCTCAAGCAGCTGCATCACTTCAAGCTGGAGCTGACGGAGCTGGGCATTGGCCTGGTGTTCATCTTGCTGGCCGCGCGCCTGGATCTGGCGCGCTTCGCGGACCTCGGCGTGTCGGGCTGGCTGGTCATCGCCGGCCTGGTGGTGGTGCTGCGGCCGCTGAACGTGCTCATCGCCACGTGGGGCCAGGGGTTCAGCAAGCGCGAGAAGGGGTTTCTGTCGTGGGTGGCGCCGCGGGGGATCGTGGCGGCGTCGATGGCGTCGCTGTTCGCCCACGCGCTGGAGGGTGAGCACCCCGAGGCGGCGATCCTCGAGACCTTCACCTTCGCGGTGATCGCGGTGACTGTGCTGTTGCAGGGGCTGTCGGCCGGCGCCGTCGCCCGGTGGCTGCGGCTCGAGAAGCCGCCGCGCGACCGCTGGCTGCTGACGGGGGCGCCCGAGGTGATCCAGCCCCTCGGCGCCGCGCTGATGGACGCGGGCGCGCCGGTGGTGGTGCTGCTGGACGCGGACGCGCGGGCGCCGGCGGGGGCGCCGTACCGGGTGATGCTCTCTGATCCGCTGGACCCCGATCTGCTGACGGATCCGCTGCTGATGGACGTGGGGCACGTGCTGGCGGTGTCGGCCAACCCCCACCTGAACCAGCTGGTGTGTCAGCTGTGGGCCGAGGTGCTGGGCGCGAAGGCGTGCTGGCGCTGGGCCCCCGGATCGGCCACGGGGCCGGACCAGGCGCCGTGGGATCCGAGCGTGTCGCCGAGCGGGCTGTCGGCCGGGCTGACGGCGGGCACCCGCACCCTCGACAGCTTCGCGGTGGAGACCCCGGCGGATCGCGACCGGCTCGGCGCGCACTTCCAGCCGCTGCTGGCGGTGTCGCCGGCCGGGGTGTCGCTGGTGGCGCCGGGCGGGTCGGTGCCGGTGCCCAGCCGGCTGGTGGTGCTGCGGGATCGGGTGGACGGGCTGGCCGGGCTGGTCACCGACGCGGTGCTGATGGGCGGCGCGGTGCCCGATCTGGAGGCGGTGATCCGCCGGCTGCTGGGCTGCGTGTCGCCGCCGCCCGAGGCCGCAGACGGGCTGGTGCAGCGGGTGCTGGCCCGCGAGGCCGATCTGCCCACGACGATGGGCCTGGGGGTGGTGCTGCCGCACGCCTACGTCGAGGGGCTGCGGCGGTGCCGCTGCCTGATGGCGCGGGTGGAGGGCGGGGTGCGCACGGACGGCGAGGCGCCCGACGGCCAGCCGGTGGATCTGGTGTTCTTGCTGCTGTCGCCCAAGGGGCACCCCGAGCAGCACTTGCGGGCCATGGCCGCGCTGGCGCGGCTGGTGTACGAGCCGACCTTCTCGGCCCGGCTGCGGGCCCAGCCGACCGCCGAGGGGATGCTGCAGCTCATCGCAGACCGGAGCTGAGGGGACGCTGCGGGGCCGGGCGCCCGGTGGTCCGCGCTGCGGGCTGCCCGGTGCCCCTCGCCGTGGTTCGGGGGGCCGGGCCGGGGTCTGCGCTCTGGCCGGGCTGAGCCGCCCCCGGGGGGTCGCAGCTTGGGTTTCGGCCCCGCGGGCAGGGGCCGGGCGTCGCCTGTGGCCAGTGCGACCGGGCGCGGGGCCCGGGGTCGCGCCCGCTGCGCTTTGGGGGTGGTGGGTGCGGCAGGGCGAGCCGCGGTGCGGCCCCCCAAAACGCAAAAGGCCACCCCGAGGGGTGGCCTTTCACTGTCCGAGCAGGGCGGCTAGGCCGCCGCGCCGATCACCAGGTGTAGGTGGCCGAGCTCTGCACGAACATGTTGCCGTCGCCGCCGAGCATGTCGGGGCCGGCGGTCAGGTAGCTGTGGCTCAGGGCGCCGTCGAAGCGGAAGTTGCCCAGCTTGATGCCGAGGCCCGCGTTCCAGCCGAAGGTGCTGTCGCCGCTGCCGTAGCCGTTGTCGAAGGCCGGCTGGGAGCCCTTGCCGGCGCTGCTGGAGGCGTTGCCGACCTCCTGGCTCGAGCTCACCAGGCGCCACGTGTACTCCATGCCCGAGCGGAAGTAGAGCCACTCGAAGAGCTCGTGCTCGAAGGCGATGCGGAAGCCGGGCAGCCACAGCTCGAAGTTCGAGAACGCGTCGTTCTCACCCTCGGAGGAGGGGTCGCCCGACTGCAGCCGGAAGCCCGCGATGCCGTAGCCGGCGACGGTGCTGTTGCCGGCCTTGTACACGGGGCCGAAGCCGCCGAGCAGGTTGAAGTTGATCAGCGAAGCGGTGTCGTTGTCGGCGCCGTCGCTGGTGTTGGTGCTCTGGGCCATCGAGAAGCCCAAGGAGGCCAGGATGCCCAGGTCCATGTTGTCGGTCATCTTCTTGTAGAAGCGGCTGTTGAAGCCGAGACCGAAGGTGAGGTCGGAGCCGTTGGCGTCGCCGTTGTCGGTGTCGCCACCGAAGGCGAGGCCGAGGTCGAAGCCGATGTCACCGCGCATCGAGATGCCGGGCAGGGTCAGGCCGCCGCCAGCGCGGATGACGGTGGTGCCGTCGCTGCTGGGGTCGCCGCCGTCGGGGCTGTTGTTGGTGCCGCCGTGGCCGAGGGCCACGCGGAAGCCCAGGTTCTTGTTGCCCATCTTGGTGCCGAACAGGAAGTCGACGATGGTGCTGGGGGCGGTGTAGCTGCCGTTGGCGCCGAGCAGGGGCTGGGCCATGCCGCCGTTCTGCCCGAGCTCGTAGTCCAGCGTGTACATGCCGGCGCCGATCGGGGCCGACGCGTCGGCGCGGTTCACGATGATACCGAAGGCCGTCTTGCCCTTGCCGAAGGTCAGGACGCCGTTCCCGGAGCCCTGGGAACCGTTGTAGTCCATGCCCACAAGGTTCTTGTACTTCAGCACGAGCTGCGGGAACACGAACATGTCGTCGCGATCCTCGATGAGGATGTTGCCGCCCATGCCAGTGCGGCGGTCCGCCATCGCGGGGCCGGCGAGGGCCAGCGTGGACAGCGCGGCGATCGAGATCGTCTTCGTCAGGCGCATGGATTGCCTCCCATACAAATCAGGAGCGACCGTCGCTCCGGGTGCTTGATGCGGTGGCGGCATACCATGAGTCTGGGAGGCTGCAAAGCCTTTCTGCATTAACGCGCTGCGGCATTTTCGGGCGATTTCGGAGAAAACCCTACATTGGCACGGGTTCTTCGCGTGGGCAGGTGTCCGGCCGGCAGACACTGGCAGGCCCGCTGCCTGGGCGGTGGCATGCCGGGCGGGGGCGTCCGCCCCAGGCGCGCGGGGGCGCTGGGCCCCCTTATGGCGCGAGATGCGGGGGGTGGGCGCGGGGGCGGCGGCCGCCCGCCCGGTCACTTGTGGCGCTTGAGGCCCCAGCGGAAGCGGTGGGTGACGGGCACGCGGCCCAGCAGGGCCATGTCGCCGGTGCGGTAGCCGTCGGTCCAGTTGTTGATGATGAGCGGGCGGCCGTCGGGGTCGGCGCGGTCGGACATCAGGCCGATGTGGTCGGGGCCGGGGCCGCCGAGGGTGTCCATGAACACGATGTCGCCGGGCAGCCAGCGGGCCTCGCCGGTGGCGGCGGCGTCGAAGCGGGTGGGCAGCCCGTGGGCGTGGGCCTTGAACCAGGGCAGCAGGCGGCGCACCCGGCGGTGGTCGATGTGGGCGTTGCCGCGGGCGCCCGCGGGCAGCCCGTAGCGGGTGGGGTGGGCGGCCATGTCCTTGGCCAGGATGACCTGCAGGTCGGGGCCGGCGTTGCGCAGCGCCCGGATGACCACGTCGGTGCACACGCCCAGGTGTCGGTCGACGTCCCCGCCCGGGTAGTCGAGGCGGGCGTAGGTGGCGCGGTACTCGGCGGCGTTGAGGGCGGCCTTCCGCGCGCCGGCGCGCAGGTCGATGAGGTCGGGCAGGCCGTCGCCGTCGGTGTCGGGGCCGGGGGGCTCGGTGCTGATCTGCACCACGACGCCCGGCAGCGCCTTGATGTGTGCAGGCAGCGCGGCGTCGGGGCGCGCGGGCCAGGCGCTCACCGGGGCGCCGTCGAAGGTGAGCACGGCGAGCTGTTTGGGCGGGTTGAGCCACACGACGGGGCGGTCGGGGCGCAGCCAGGGCGGGATGGGCAGGCGGACCTGGGCCGCGAGGTCGGGGAACACGCCCTGGTCGGGGATGGGGG
>JAUHVS010000601.1 GCA_030424955.1 bacterium
CATCAGCGGCAGGCGGTCCCAGGTCATGCCCGGGGCGCGCATCTTGTGCACGGTGACGATGAAGTTCAGCCCCGTGAAGATCGACGAGAAGCCGAGCACGAAGGCCGCCATGGTCATCATCACCACCGAGCCGCTCACGCCGGAGCTGTACGGGGTGTAGAAGGTCCAGCCGGTGTCGACGCCGCCCGCGATGATGGACCACAGGGCCATGATCGTGCCGACCACGTAGACGTAGAAGCTGGTCAGGTTCAGCCGCGGGAAGGCCACGTCCTTGGCGCCCAGCATCAGCGGCAGCACGAAGTTGCCGAAGGCTGCGGGGATACCCGGGACGATGAACAAGAAGACCATCGCGAGCCCGTGGAGCGTGAACACCCGGTTGTAGGTGTCCGGCCCCATGAAGGTCTCGCCGGGCCCCCACAGCTCAGCGCGGATCATCAGGGCGAGCACGCCGCCCAAGAGGAAGGCGGCGAACACGGACCACAGGTACATCACGCCGATGCGCTTGTGGTCCACGGTGTAGAGCCAGTGCTTGAGGCCCTTGTTCACCTTGAGGTAGTCGACCTCGTACGGAGCGTCCGCCTGGTCGACAGCGGCCTGGGTCGTCGTCGCGTTCATGCTGCAGAACTCTCCGTCACTTCAGCGTCTTGATGTAGGCGATGAGGGCGTCGAGCTTGGCGTCATCCAGCTGCCCCTTGTAGGACGGCATGGCCGGCGCGTAGCCCTCGACGATCTTCGCCTGAGGATCCATGATCGACTCGCGCAGGTAGTTCTCATCCACCTGCACGGGATCCTGACCCGTGATCTTCTCCGTGCGGCCGTAGAGCCCCTTGAAGCTCGGCCCGACCAGCTTGCTGCCGTCGACGCTGTGGCACGCCTTGCAGCCCACCTTGTTGTAGAGCTGGCCGCCCCACTCAGCGACGCTCATGCCCTCTGGGGGCTTCGAGACCTTCCACTTGCCGGCGTCGAACTCCTCCTCGGAGAGGACGAGCACCTTGGCCAGCATCGCGGAGTGATCCTTGCCGCAGTACTCGGTGCAGAACACCTGGTGCTCGCCGGCCGCCTTGGCCTGGAACCACGCCGTGGTGTAGCGCCCCGGCACGGCGTCCTGCTTGATGCGGAAGTCCGGCACGTAGAAGGAGTGGATGACGTCCCGCGAGCTGAGCAGCAGCTTCACCGGGCGGTTCGCCGGCACGTGCAGATCGCCCGTGGTGACGGTGCCGTCCGGGTGGGTGAAGTTCCAACTCCACTTCTGCCCGGTCACCTTCACCTGGTAGGCGCCCTCGGGGGCGACCGTCAGGTTCAGGAAGGTGCGGAAGCCCCACGCGAACATGACCAACACCAACACCAAGGGCACGAACGTCCACGTGGCCTCGACGAGGGTGTTGTGGCCGACCTGTGAGGTGGCCAGCTGGTCGTCTGACCGCCGCTTGTACTTCACGACGAAGTACACCGTCGCGATTGTGATCGCGACGAAGAAGAAGACGCTCACCCAATAGATGAAGTCGAACAGTTGATCGACCTCACCCGCGACGGTGGAGCCCTGTGGGGGCATCCAGAATCCGCCCTCGTTTCCGCTCGCCATCACTCTCTCCGTGGGCCTCAGGCCCGCGTCGCGTCCGGGTCGATCGATGCCCCAGCGCGGGCACGGACCGTCCCCCGGCGGCGTTCACGCCGCCAGAAAACCAAAAGCATGAATCCGATCAGGAGGACGGTCAGCAGACCGCCCATGCGCATCACGCCCCAAACATAGATGCCGTACTTACGGCTGTCGGGATCGAAGTGGAAGCAGCGCAGCACGAACTGGTCGATGGCGCTGCCCAGCTTCCCCTCCCCCGCCTCGGTCAGCGCCAGCTTGAGCTGTGAGCGCTCGAACTGGATGCCGTACAGGTAGCGGGTGAGCTTACCGGTGGGCGACACCATGAAGATGGCGGCGCCGTGGGCATACTCCATGCGGTCGGCGTCGTACTTGAAGCCGAACCCCACGGTGTCTGCCAGGGTCTTGATGGCCTCGCGGTCGCCGGTGAGGAAGTGCCAGCCCGCCCCGGCCGAGGCGTCGCCCAGCTGGTCGAGGTAGCTCTTCTTCTTGGCCGCTGCGAGCTCAGGGGTCTCTCGCGCGTCGATGCTGACGCTCACGATCCGATAGTCGGCGCCGGGCCGCCACGACAGCGGCGCGATGCCCTCGACCAGGCCGTTGAGGATCATGTTACAGAGCATGGGGCAGTTGTAATAGACGAGGGTCAGCACGACCGGCTTCTCGCCGTCGAAGTAATCCGACAGCCGAACCGCCTTGCCGGTCTCGTCTTTGAACTGCAGGTCACCCGGGATCTGATCCCCCAGGTGCTCCGTGATGCCGACGCCCTCAAACTCCTTGGGGTTCAGATCTTCGGCGCGCACCTCGCCCGCGGCCACGAACGCGATCGTGGCCAAGGCGAAGACGCCGAGTCTGAAAAGGGAGGGCACCGCCACCATGAGTCTCAGGGCCGATCCTTGGCGATGATCTTCATCGCCTCGTTCACCGGGATCTGCACCTTGCCGTTCTCGAGCTTGCGGAAGCTCTCGAGCTGCTTCGCCGGGGCCACCTTGGCCTCGAGCATGGCCTTCGGCTCGTAGGACTCGTAGACCTTCACGTGGTCCTCGGCCCGGCGCTCCATCCAGAAGTAGCCGCTGAGCAGCCCGATGGTCACCAGCAACCCGACGAAGCTGCCGACGCCCCACGCGATGGCAGGCAGCACCGCGACGTTGTCGGGCTCAGGCGGCGGCAGCGGGTGGTGATGCCCGTGCTCGCCCTCGGCGTTTGCGTGCTCGTCATGCATTGTCGTACCCCATCGCCGCCACCAGCTGCGGATCCCGGTGGGCCACGGCGGCGTCCTTCTTGAAGCGGTAGGCAAAGGCCGCGAAGAACAGCCCACCAACCCCGAGCACCGCCGTCAGGTCCAGCACGTGGAAGTGCGGGCCGTGGTGCAGGGTCGGCATGATCACGAAGTGCAGATCCACGAAGTGCATCAGCAGCATCCAGCCCGCGGCCAGGTTCAGCGCCAGGCGCGCACGCTTCACGTGGCGGCTGAGGAGGAACCAGAAGGGCACGATGAAGTGGCCGATGATGATGAGGGCGCCGATGGCCTCCCAGCCGTGCTCACTGCGGTGCGTGAACCAGACGGTCTCTTCGGGGATGTTCGCGTACCAGATCAGGTAGTACTGGCTGAACGTGACGTAGGCCCAGAAGACCGTGAAGCCGAACATCAGCTTCCCGAAGTCATGCCGGTTCGCCACGGTGATGGTGTGCGTGAGCGCGCCCTTCGAGTTCAGCCACGAGATCGCCAGGATGCCGGTGGCGAAGAACGCCATGACCGAGCCGGCGAAGGTGTAGACGCCGAACATGGTGCTGAACCAGTGCGGATCCAGGCTCATCATCCAGTCGAAGGCCGCGAAGGTCAGCGACAGGGCGAAGGTCACCAGCGCGACGGGCGCCAGGCGCCGCATCTTGTGGGTGAGCCCTGCGTCGCCGCTGGCGTCCTGCTTGACCGAGTTGGAGCGGAAGAACCACGCCAACGCGCCCCAGATGGCAAAGAAGATCACCGCCCGCACAAAGAAGAAGGTCGGGTTCAGGTAGCCGGCCTTCCAGGTGAGGATCGGGTCCGCGGCCACCGCCTCGGCGTGGCTCCAGTGGAAGAGGTCGTGCAGCCCGATGGCGATCGGGATGAACAGCACCGCCATCAGCGGCAGGTTGATCGCCAGGTTCTCGGCGATCCGGCGGGTGCTGGTGCTCCAGCCCGCGCGGGTCAGGTGGTGGATGATCACGAAGAACAGCCCACCCAGCCCGATGGTCAGGCAGAGCATGAAGGCGGTCAGCCAGCTGAAGAAGAACTGCTGCTTGGCCTCCTCGCCCGAGAAGGCCATGCCCACGCTGGCCAGCACGCCGATGATCCCGACGGCGCCGGCGACCTTGAAGGCCTTGTCGGCGGCCTTCGGGTCCAGCATCGGCTCGTCTTTGAAGGTCTTGTCGTGCGCCATCAGAGGTTCCCCCGCTGCTCAGGCGGCACGTCCGCCAGGTTGGCGTTCTGGCTGCGCTGCAGCGCCCGCAGGTAGGCCACGATGGCCCACCGGTCGGCCACCGGGATCTGGTGCTTGTAGCCCTTCATGATCTGCGACGGCGAGCCGTTGCTGATCACGTCGAACAGGTAGCCATCCTTGT
>JAUHVS010000602.1 GCA_030424955.1 bacterium
ATCTACGACGTCCTGGGCCAGGATCAGGTCGGCCTGGTTGTCGGCGGGGACGATGACCCCCTGGCGACCCGTCAGCCCGCGCACCTCACACAGCCGGAAGTAGCCCTCGACCTTCTCGGACACCCCGCCGACCGCCTGCACCCGGCCCCGCTGGTCCATGGCGCCCGTGACGGCGATCCCCTGCTCAACGGGCAGGCCGCTCAGGGCCGACAGCAGCGCGATGGCCTCGGCGATGGAGGCGCTGTCGCCCTCGACCTCGTCGTGCAGCTGCTCGAAGGTGATGGTGGCGGTGAGGGCCATCGGGCGCTCCGGCAGGTAGTGGCTGCGCAGGTAGCCGCCGATGATCAGCGTGCCCTTGTCGTGGATGCGGCCCGAGAGGCCGACGTCCCGCTCGACGCTGACCAGCCCCTCGTGGCCGGGGGCGCAGCTCGCGCTCATCCGGCACGGCTGCCCAAAGGCGTGATCCCCCAGGTCGAGCACGGTCAGCGCGTTGACCTGGCCAACCACGGCGCCGTCGGTGGAGACGTCCAGCACGCCCAGGCGCGCGAGGTCGCGCAGCCGGTCCTCCGACAGGGCGTGGCGGCGGTGCCGCGCCTTCAACGCCGCCTCGACATGGCTGCGCTCGATCTGCTCGGCGCCCGCTCGGGTCGCGATGTGCGCGGCCTCGCGCAGGAGATCGGTCAGCACGCCAAAGTGCGCCGAGAGCCAGCCCTGGCGGCCCGCCAGGCGGACCCCGAACTCGGCCAGCCGGGCGATGCCATCGTGGGCCGCCGTGGGCAGGGACTCCTCACGACACACGCGGTCGATGTGATCGACGTACACCTTGAGGGTCGCCTTGTCGTCGGGCAGGACGGCCTCGAACTCGGCCTTGATCTTGAAGACCCGCCGGAAGTCGTCGGTGCTCTCGTGGAGCAGGTGGTAGAGGCCTGCGCTGCCCACCGCGATGACCTTGACGTTGAGGTCGATGGGCTGGGGCTTGAGCGCGCTGCCGCCGACGGGCGACAGCACCTGCTCGGGGCTCTGCACCTCGAGGACCCGCGTGCGCAGCGCCCGCGAGAGCGTGCGCCACACACCGTCCTGCTGCACGGCGTGATCCGCGTTCAGCACGAGGACGCCGCCGTCCGCGCGCAACAGGGACCCGGCCTTGATGTCGCCGAAGTCCAGGGTGGAGCGGGCCTCACCCGCGGGCTGCTCCACCGTCCCCAGCAGGTTGGCGAAGGTGGGGGCGGTCTCGAAGATGATCGGGGGGCCCGTGTGCCCGCCGTTGTCGAGCACCACGTTCACGCGCAGGGCGCGCTTGATCAGGATGAAGGCGTCCTCGTCCTCATCGATGATGTCGCGGTGCTCAGACAGCCACTCCGCGGCGCTGCGCAGCCACTCGGCCACGTCGGTGTCGGGGAAGCGCTCGGCCAGGGCGTCCATCGGCGCCTTGAGCGCCGTCCCCACGGCGTCCCGCTCGAGGTCGTCGATGGCGTCCCGCGCCTTGACGGCGCACGCCCGCAGCCGCGTGAGGATCTGCCGCAGCTCGTCTTTGAGGATGGGGTGCAAGCGGTTGAGCTCGTCCAGCTTCGGCACCCGCGCCTTGCGGCCCTTGGCCAGCTCGTTGAGCTCATCGAGGTCGATGGGCTCGCGCTTGTAAACGGCCATCACGTCGAGCTGCTCCATCTCGCCCAGCTGTAGGCGGACCAGCGCGAACCGCTGGCTGCGACAGCGGGCGTCAAAGGCCTCGAGCTCGGTGGCCTCAAGCTCTTCGCAGGTCTTCATGTGGGCCCGGCGCGCGGCGTCCACGTCGGGGGCGTCCAGCGCCCCCGCGACGTGCTCCGGGAGCTTGGTGACGAAGCCCTCGATGGCCCGCCTCAGGCGCTTGCCGCCGCCCGGCGGCAGCTGGATCACCCGGGGGCGGTCGGGGTCGCCGAAGTTCTGTACGAAGACGAGGTCCCGCAGGGGCGCCATCGCCCGGGCCTCGGTGTTCAGCACCGCCCGAACGGTCGACATCTTGCCGGTGCCCGCGGGCCCACAGACGAAGACGTTGAAGCCGGGGCCATCCAGCGCCAGGCCGAGATGGAGGGCCTCGAGGGCCCGCGCCTGGCCGATGGGGGCCGGCGGCGGGTTCTGATCATCATGCCGCACGGCCTTGATCTCATCGGGCGTGAAGCGCCGGTGCAGATCGCTCGGGCGAAGGGTCTTGGTGTGGTCGGGCATTGGGCCTCCGGATAAGCGGCCGCCATCATGACGCGGCGCGCCCGAGGGCGAAACCCCACGCGGTGGGTCGGGCGGCGGCGCAGGGCGTGGGCGGGGGTGGCGCCCGGCTCGGGCACGGTCACCGTCGGCGGGCAGCGGGCGCCGGTGGAACTTGCGCCCTGGCGCGCGCTCAGTCGCCCGTGCAGTAGCCGACGTCGGGCACCTGCCGGACCCGCCCCACGCAGACGCCCGCCGGGCAGCGATCGTCGCTGGGATCGCACAGGCGCTGGCAGCGGGGCGCGCCGTCCACGTCGATCAGGCAGGCCAGCCCCAGCCCGCAGCGTGTGTCGCCGCTGCAGGGCTCGCCCACGGCCGCGGGGCCCACCGCGGCGCAGACGCGGTGCGACAGCTGCGCTGTCGGCGCGCACGTCTGCCCCGCGGGGCACGGCAGCTCGGCGTCGCAGCGGGGGCTGCAGAGGCCCCAAGGGCTGTCCTCGGTGGGGCGGTAGGCGCAGCTGGCGTCGCCCGCACAGTCGGGGGCGGCCAGGTCGCAGACCACGTGGCACCCAAGCGCGCCCTCAAGCTCGACGCAGGCTTCACCCGGAGCGCAGCTGCCCGGGACGCACGGGCCCGCAAGCGCGGGGCGCTGAGCCAGGCAGATCGTGCGGCCGTCCGCGACCAGGCGGCAGTGCATGTCTCGGGGGCACTGGGTGTCGGCCACAGGATCGCAGCTGGTCTCAGGGACGGTGCGCACGCCTTCGCCGCAGGCCATCAGCGAGAGGCCAGCTGTGATGATCAGCCCGAGGAGGTCACAGCGCATGCGCCTGACCTTCGTAGCCGGCCAGCAGGGCTCGCTGCAACGCAGAGGGGGCGGCCAGGGGCTGGCCGTTGATGGCGCGCAGGGGCGCGATGGGGAGCAGGGCGTTGCTGACAAAGAGCTCGCTGTCGGCGTGGAGCGCGGCGAGTGGGATGGGGGCGAGGTTGAGCTGGAGGCCGAGCGTGGCCGCCCGCTCAGTGATCCACTGGCGGACCACGCCCGGCAACACCTGTGGTGGGGCTGGGGTCGTCAGGGTCTGGCCCTTGAGCCAGTAGAGGTTGGTGGTCGCGCCCTCGAGCAGGTGTCCGTCGGCGTCGACGAAGATGGCCTCGTGCCCCGGCGGCACCTGCCGCTGCGCGATCAAGGACGGCAGCCAGGCGAGGCTCTTGAGCTGGGGCAGCGTGCGGGCGAGGTCGGCGACGGTCGTGCCGTGGACGCCGAGGCGGCGGCGCGGGACATGCGCCGGCAGCGCGCGCACGCTCACCAGCCCGATCGGCCGCGGCGCCTCTGCGGAGCCGGCGGCCTCGCCCACGGTGGGCGGGCCCCCCGTCACCACCAACCGGCCGGCCCACTCACCCTCGGGGGACAAGCGCGCGAGGGCTCGCAGCGCGTCCGCCATCGGCTGCAGCGGGTACGCGATGGCGAGGGCTGAGAGGGCGGTGGCGAGCCGAGCCAGGTGTCGAGACAGGCCGACGGGCCGGCCCGCGCGGATCCACACGGTCTCGAACGCCCCCAGGCCGTAAAGCAGGCCGGCGTCGTCGGCGCGCACAGCGGGCGCTGAGGCGAGCTGCCAGCGCCCATCCACCCAGATCGTACCCCGCGTCGGACCGCGCATGAGGCGCCTCCAAGCACCGAATTTCGGGCCCTTGCGAGGGCCGTTTTGCCGGGTTGTGCCCCTGGGGGGGGGCTTGTACCATGCCGGGGCGCTCGGCGAGCGTTTTCCGCGTAAAGTCCGCCCGGTCCGGGCCCCGGCGCTGAGCGGCAACGCGGCGCTGTCGGGTCTCGGACGAACACACGGCTCCCGCCCAGCCCCTCGGTGTACGCATGGACAATGAACTGGCCGTCTTCCGCGCTCGACTTGCGGACAACCCCGACGACCTGGAGGCTCTCACGGCCATCGAGGCCGCCCTGCTTCAGGCGGGCGACTGGCAGGGGCTGGTCGACCTGACCACCGAGCGTGTC
>JAUHVS010000603.1 GCA_030424955.1 bacterium
AGGCGCCTGGCGCCGTCGAGATGGCCGGCAGCAACAACTTCCAGGGCCGCTACATCATCCGCCACTACTGGGAGGGCCCCGTCGCCTGCGACGCGCCCAACTGGAACCGCTGGGGCGGCCCGCCCAACGGCGGCGAGTCCACCCAGGCCGCCACCGGCCTGGCCACCGCCCCCCGCGGCCAGCTCGCCCTCGACAGCGTGGTCACCAGCGCGCTGCCGCAGCTGAAGCTGGCCGGTAAGCCGGCCCCGAAGCGCCCCAAGCAGTAGCCCGACCCGCGGCCTCGCCGGCCAAAGGTGACCCACCCGCAGCACGATCCGTGACCTCATCCGTCTATGCCTCGGGCGCCCGGTCTGGTAGGCCGGCCGCTACACCCATCGCACTGGAGCCCTGTATGCCCCGTCGCCTCTCCCGCCGCCCCCTCGCGCGGCTCGGCCTGACCCTCAGCCTGCTGCTGCCCGCGTCGGCCAGCGCCTTCTGTGGCTTCTTTGTGAGCGGCGCCGACGCCGAGCTCTACAACGACGCCAGCCAGGTGGTGCTCATGCGCAAGGGCACGCGCACGGTCATGAGCATGTCGAACACCTACAAGGGCCCCGCCGAGGACTTCGCGATGGTGGTGCCCGTGCCCGTCGTGCTGCAGGAGAAGCAGGTCAAGACCCTGCCCGCCGACGTGTTCACCCACATCGACCAGCTCAGCGCCCCGCGCCTGGTGGAGTATTGGGAGCAGGACCCCTGCTGGGTGCCCCCAGTGCGGCGCGAGTACGAGAAGGGCGCCATGGCCGTCGAGGAGATGCCGGTGGAGAGCGCGGGCGGCGCGCCCGACCTGGGCGTGCGCATCGAGGCCAAGTTCACCGTCGGCGAGTACCAGATCCTCATCTTGAGCGCCGAGGAGGCCACTGGCCTCGACACCTGGCTGCGCCAGAACAAATACAAGATCCCGGCCGGCGCCGGTGAGGCGCTGGCGCCCTACGTGCAGTCGGGCATGAAGTTCTTCGTGGCCAAGGTCGACATCGAGAAGGTCAAGCGCGACGCCGAGGGCCGCGCCCAGCTCAGCCCCCTGCGCTTCGACTTCGAGAGCCCCGATCTGCGCCTGCCCGTGCGCCTGGGCCTGCTCAACGCCAGCGGCGCCCAGGACCTGCTGGTGTACGTGCTGCACCCCGACAGCCGCTTCGAGGCCGCCAACTACAAGAACGTGTTCATCCCCAGCAACGTCGAGGTGCTCAACGAGGTGCGCGAGCGCTTCGGCAGCTTCTACGTGCAGCTGTTTGACGCCACGCTGAAGGCCGAGGGCGGCAAGGCCATCGTCACCGAGTACGCCTGGCAGACCAGCTCGTGCGATCCCTGCCCCGTGCCGCCGCTGACCCCGGGCGACCTGTACACCCTGGGCGGCGACGTGTTCGGCGAGGGCAGCGCCAGCGACGGCCCCGGTGGGCGTGCGGTCCCGGGCCAGCCCTTCTTCGGCCAGGCCTCGTCGTGGGTGCTCACCCGCATGCACACCCGCTACAGCAAGGACACGCTGAGCGAGGACATCGTGTTCACCCCCGCCAAGCCCGTGCGCGGCGGCCGCGCGCAGGGCATGGGCACCAGCGCCGAGGCGCCTGGCGCCGTCGAGATGGCCGGCAGCAACAACTTCCAGGGCCGCTACATCATCCGCCACTACTGGGAGGGCGCCGTCGCCTGCGACAGCCCGGTGTGGAACCGCTGGGGCGGCCCGCCCAACGGCGGCGAGTCCACCCAGGCCGCCACCGGCCTGGCCACGGCCCCCCGGGGTCAGCTCGCCCTCGACAGCGTGGTCACCAGCGCGCTGCCGCAGCTGAAGCTGGCGGGCAAGCCCGCGCCGAAGCGCGCCAAGAAGTAGCGCCCGCCCGTGCCCCCCGCCCTGCTCTGGCTGTGGGTGCTGGCGGCGCCGGCCCCGGCGCCGCCGACCGCGCCCGACCTCACCAGCCCCGCCGCCTGCCAGCGCTGCCACCCTGCGGTGGTGGCCCAGTGGCAGGCGAGCACCCACGCCGCCAGCAGCCTCGACAACCCCTGGTATGCGGGCGCCTTCAAGGCCTTCGCGGCCGCGCGCCCGAGCGAGCTGGCCTTCTGTGGGCAGTGCCATGATCCCGCCCTGGTGGCCGCCGGCACCCTGGCCCCAGACGCCACCGGCCCCGCCGCGCGGGCGGGCATCGGCTGCGCGGTCTGCCACTCGCTGACCCACGCGCCCGTCACGGGCAACGCGGCCTACACCCTGTCCACCACGCCGATCCCCGTGCGCGGCCCCGCGCACAGCGCCCGGGTCATGCCCCCCGGCCTCACGGGCGCCACCCGCTGCGCGCCCTGCCACGAGGTGCGGCTCACCGAGGCCGTCACCCAGGCCCACTGGCAGCGCGGGCAGAGCGACTGGTTCGACTGGTACGACGGCCCGTGGGCCGGCCGCGGCGTCAACGTGGTGCTGCGGCCCGAGGACGGCGTGCGGGCCTGCGTGGACTGCCACATGCCCAAGGTGGCCGCCCCCCGGCGGGAGCGGGGCCGCGACGCCAACGGCCAGGTGCGCGACCACCGGTTCCTGGGCAGCCACGTGGCCCTGCCCACCCTGCGGGGGGACACAGCGACCGCCGCCGCCGCGGCCAGCCACCTGCGCACGGCCCTGGCCATCGACCTGGCCACCCTGCGGCCGGGCGTGCTCGACGTGGTGCTGCGCAACGTGGGCGTGGGCCACGCCTTCCCCGGGGGCACCCAGGACGCCAAGCAGGCGTGGGTCGCCCTCACCGCGTGGGACGCGGAGGGGCAAATCGTGAGCGCGCGCGGCCAGGTGCAGGCGGACGGCCGGCTGGCGCCCGACACCTGGCTGCTGCGGGCGCGCCCGGTGGACGGCGACGGCCGCCCGGTGGCCGCGCGGGCCGCGTGGACCCAGCGGGGCGTGGTGGCCGACACCCGGCTCAAGCCCGGGGTGCCCCAGGTGGCCCGGTTCAACCTGCCCCCCACCGCCGCCCGGGTGCAGGTGGCCGTGCGCCTGCGCCGGGTGGGCCCCGATGACGCCGCCGCCCTGTGCGGGCCCGATGCCCCGCCGGCCTGCCGCGCGGTGCCCATCACCGACGTGATTACCGCCGAGGCCACCCTGACGGAGGGCCAGATCCCGGGGACGCGGCCGTGGCGGGCCCTGGTGGCCCACGGGCTCGGCCTCGCCGCCGGGCTGCCCGAGCACGTGGCCGAGGCCGGCGCCCTGCTGCGGGCCGCGGCCGCCGGCGCCCCCACCGCCGTCGAGCCGCAGCTCGCGCTCGCGAAGCACGCCGCCGTGCAGGGCCGCACCGACGACGTGGTGGCCCGGCTCAGTGGGATCGACGATCCCCGCGCCCGCTGGATCGAGGCCAACGCCCTGGCCCGCGCCTTCCGCCACGGCCCCGCCCACGGCGCCGCCGAGCGGCTGGTGGCCGCCGCCCCCGACGACCGCGGCGCGCTCGCGCTGGTCGCGCGGCTGCGGGGGCTCACCGGCGATCATGCAGGGGCGCTGGCCGCGGCCGACGCCCTCGTCGCCATCGATCCTCACTGCGAGGCGGGGCTATACCAGCGGCTGCTGGCCTTGCGGGCGCTGGGCCGCCCCGAGGCCGACGCCGCGCGGGTGGCCTGGGCCCGGCACCGGCGGCGCGATGAGCTGGATCGCACGCTGCGCGACGCCTACCGCCAGCATCGGCCGGGCGACCGCGCCGTGGACGGGCTGGTGGGCCCCGACTGACGGGCCGGCCCGCCGGTGGCCCTCAGGTCAGGCTCAGGCCCCCACCTTGGCCATCGCCGCCCGCGCCTCGGCGTCCGCCGCCACCAGCGCCGCCTGCACCGCCCCCGCCGCGTGGGCCTGGATCTCGGCGAACAGCGCCGCACACCGCGCCCCACCCTGCTGGGCCTGGGCCGCCAGCGCCTCGGTGGCCTGCCAGCTCGCCCGCGCGCCGTCCAGGGACCTCGCCGATTGGGCCAGCGTCGCGCGAAGGAGGGTTTCCAGGGGCAGCCGCTCGCCGATCACCTCGCGGATGCGAACCGCGACCCGGACGGCCGCCAGGGAATCCCCGCCCAGTTCGAAGAAGGTGTCCTGCGAGCCCACCTGCGCCACCGAGAGCACCTCGCCCCAGATGGCCGCGAGGGCCTTTTCCGTCTCCGTTGACGGGGGCACGAAGGCGCCGCGCCGGCCGCGCCGGCCGGCATCGAGG
>JAUHVS010000604.1 GCA_030424955.1 bacterium
GGGCGTCAGCATGTCGGGGGATCTCAAGGATCCCCGGCGGTCGCTGCCCCGGGGCACCCTGCTGGCCATCGGCGCTGGGTTCATCGTCTACGCCAGCTTCCCCATCGTGCTGGCGCTGAACTTCGATCCCGAGACCCTGCGGCAGAACAAGCAGGTGGTGTTCGACGCGGCGTGGCTGCCCCAGCTGATCTACGTGGGCGTGTGGGGCGCGACCCTGTCGAGCGCCGTCGGCAGCATCCTGTCGGCGCCGCGCACCCTGCAGGCGCTCGGCATGGATGGCCTCGCGCCCAAGGTCTTCGCCAAGGGCGCGGGCCCGGCGAACGAGCCCCGCAACGGGCTGATCTTCACGTTCCTGCTGGCGCAGGCGGGGATCATGGTGGGCAGCCTGGACCTCATCGCGCCGGTGCTGACGATGTTCTTCCTGGCGACCTACGGCATCACCAACCTGGCGTGCGCGCTGGAGCGCTGGGCGGCCAGCCCGAGCTTCCGGCCCACCTTCAAGGTGCCGCTGATCATCAGCCTGAGCGGCTTCGTGGCCTGCTTCTACGTGATGAGCATCATCAACCTGGGGGCGATGGTCGCCGCCACGGTCATCTGCCTGCTGATCTACGGCTACATCAACCGCCGCAACCTCAACACCACCTTCGGGGACGCCCGCCACGGCCTGTGGGCCGCCCTGGTGCGCACCTCGCTGCGGCACCTGCACGGCGCCGAGTACCACCCGCTGAACTGGCGGCCCAACCTGCTGATCTTCGGGGGCCCCGCGAAGCGCCGGCGCCACCTGCTGAGCCTGGGCAGCGCCCTGGTGCAGGACCGCGGCATCGTCAGCTACATGCAGCTGCTGCGCGGCCGGGTGGCGGACCTGGCCGACGAGCGCCGGCGCCTGTCGACCCAGCTCGACGACCTGAGCGAGCGCTACCCCAACACCTTCTTCCGGGTGGACGTGGTGCCCGACGTGTACGAGGGCGTGGCCACCATCGCCCAGTCCTACGGCATCGGGAACCTGGCCTCGAACACGGTGATGCTGGGCTGGCTGAGCAAGGCCGAGCGCGCCGAGGGCTACTTCCACATGCTCAGCGACCTCAGCCACCTGAACAACTCGCTGCTGCTGGTGCGCCACGACGCCCAGCGGGGCTTCGGCGATCACCGCGAGATCCACGTGTGGTGGGGCGGGCTGCAGGGCAACGGCGCGATGATGCTGCTGGTGGCGTGGCTGATCACCAGCCACCACCGCTGGCGCGGCGCGACGGTGACGGCGGTCACGGTGGTGGACGACGAGGCCAACGCGCAGCGGGCCAAGGACGGCCTCAAGCGGGTGTTCGAGAGCGCCCGCCTGGACGCCCACGCGAAGGTGCTGCTGCGCCAGCCGGACCAGCGCATCGAGGACATGATGGCCGCCGAGTCGGGGGACGCCGATCTGGTGCTGGTGGGCCTGCGCCTGCCCGGCGCCGGCGAGGACGTCACCACGGTGTTCGAGCAGTACGACGCGCGCCTGGCGCGGCTGGGCTCGGTGCTGCTGGTGCACTCGGCGATGGACTTCGAGGGCGCCCCGGTGCTCTTCGACGAGTAGCCGGCCCGCGGCGGAGTCAGCGCGCCACGTCCACCGGGGTGGCGCCGAGCACGTCCACGAAGGCCTGTGGCGCCAGCGCCACCAAGAAGCCCCGCTTGCCCCCATTCACCCGCACCGTCGGCAGCGCGAGCACGCTGCGCTCGACGAACACCGGCAGCGCCTTGCGCAGGCCGAAGGGCGAGGTGCCCCCCACCTGGTAGCCGCTGTGCCGCTGGGCGGTGGCGGGCTCGCAGGGCTCGACGCCCTTCACCCCCAGGTGCCGGGCCAGCGCGCGGGTCGACACCGCGCGGTCGCCGTGCATCAGCACCACCACCGCGTCGCCGGCGTCGGTCTGCAGCACCAGGGTCTTGATGACGGTGTGCTCATCCACCCCCAGCGCCGCGGCGCTGGCCGCGGTGCCGCCGCGGGGCACGTAGGCGTACTGGTGGGGGGTGTAGGGCACCCCCGCCGCCTTCAGGGCGCGGATCGCGGGGGTGACGGGGAACGACTGCTTGGCCATCGGGCTGCCTCCTGCGCACAGGATCGCCGATGGCCCGCGTGGGCGCCAGGGGGCCACCCTCGCAGGGCCCGGGCTCGCTCAGTCGGCCTCGACCGTCTGCTCGAAGATCACCGCGCCGCTGGGGGCGTCGGCGTCGCTGCCCTCCTCGGCGGTGACGCGGAAGATGAAGGCCTTCTCCATGGTGGTGGCCACCATCTTGCCCTCGCGGTCGTCGCTGTCGTAGGCCAGCTTGCCCAGCTTGACGGGGGCCTTCTCCTCGGTGATCAGCCACGCGAGGTAGGTCTTCTTGCCGGCCTCGATGCGGCTGGCAGGGGCCAGGTGCTCGACCTCGAGGTTGAGCATGTAGTTGCCAGCGTCGGTCTTCTCGAGCTCGAGCTTGCCGTCGGCGCCGGCCGCCTTGGGCGTGCCGCGCAGGCTGTAGCTCTGGGGGCCGCAGGCGGTGGTGGTGAGCAGGGCGAGGGCGAGGCCAAGGGTCTTGAGCTTCATGCGGTGTGTCCTCTCGGGATCAGGTGCGGGGTTGGTGTCCGGTGCAGGGGCGCAGTCAAGGGGGCCCGCGGGCCCATCGTCAAACCCTGACCGCTGAGCGCGGCGAAAGTCACGGGGCGAGATCGGGCGGGGGGCTCAGGCGCCGGGGGCCTCCAGCCTGAACTCGCCCATGGCCGCGATGACCTCGCCGGTGGGCAGGCACAGGAAGGCGGCCGGCTGGCCCGGCTGGGCGCTGGCCCAGGGCCCCGGGCGGGCGGGCAGGGTGCGGGGGCCCAGGCTGTCGGGCATCTCGACCAGATCGCCGTCGGGATCCAGGCGGCGGGCGCGGGTGACGTCCACCACCAGCACCGGGCGGCTGCCCTTGCCCTTCGGGCGCGGCTGCTCGCCCTTGTGCTGCAGGGTGCCCTCGATGACCCAGGGCTCGCCCATCAGCGCCTTGCGGCCGCGCCGGCTGACGATGAAGCCCACCACCACGCTGCTCAAGGCGGCGAGGCCGGCGAGGGGCAGGTTGCGCGACAGCCCATAGATCAGCGCGCCGCTGGCCAGGCCCACCATGCTCATGGTGGTGCCGAGGCCCATCGACACGAAGGCGGCGGCCCGCTGGTAGCGCAGCGACGCCTGCCAGGCGGCGTCCCAGTTGATGTGGCGGTCATCGAGCGTCAATGGGCGAACCTCACGTAGATGTAGCCCACCGCGAAGCAGGTGAGCACGGCGACGCTGACGGCGCTGAAGGCCCGCAGGCCGGGGCCCGGGCGCGCGGCCTCGGGCACGTGGGCGCCCGTCATCGCGCGGTGGTTCAGCCACGCCAGGGCGGGCGCCGTCAAGAAGGACAGCGTGGTCGCCACGTCCACCAGCCGCTTGAGCTGGCCCAGCAGCAGCGCGATGAGCGCCACCGCGCCCACCGCCAGCACGGCCAGGCTGGCCCAGTAGATCCGCCGGAAGGCCGGGTGGGTGTCGTCGGCGGTCCAGGGCTGCTCGGGCTCGCTGAAGCGGCGCACCAGCACCGCGAGGGCGCGGGGGAAGCCGTCCACCACGGTCAGGGTGGTGCTGAACATCACCGCGAAGGCCGCCGTGCCGATGACCGGGCGGGCCCACTCGCCCAGGGCGCGCACGTACAGGTTGATGACCTGCAGCGAGAACCCGCCGGCGCTGGCGGCGAACGTCTCGCCCCGGCCGAAGAGCGTGCCGGCGCCCAGCACCATGAAGCACAGGGCGAGCGCGGCGGTGCCGAGGTAGCCCAGGTGGAAGTCGAAGAGGGCCTCGCGCACCGTCGGGGCGTGGCCGGTCTGGGCCCGCCGGGCCAGGGTCCACAGGGAGTGCCACACCGAGATGTCGATGGCCGAGGGCATCCAGCCCACGACCGCGGCGGCGAAGGCCACGTCCTTCAAGGCCCAGGTCTGCGGCCACCACTGCATGGCGCCCCACTCGATGGTCGGCAGCAGCAGGGCGGTGGCGGCCATGGTGGACAGGGTCAGCACCAGCACCACGCCCTTGTTGATGGCGTCCAGCCAGCGGTACTGGCCCGCGGCGAGCAGGGCGGCGCAGGCGGCGATGAGCGCGGCGGCGATCCAGGCCGGGGTGAGGCTCAGGCCCAGGGCGGCCTTGAGCAGGCCGGCGG
>JAUHVS010000605.1 GCA_030424955.1 bacterium
CGACGACCCGGACGCCCCGGGCACGCGCTTCGTGCCGCGCCTGCGCCGCGCCGGGCCGGTGGCCGTGGCCAGCAAGCGCGAGGTGCTGGGGCTGTCCTTCCGCATCGACGAGCCCGAGCGCCGCGGCGACCGGCAGCGAGAGCCCCATCGCTTCGAAGCCGAAGTCGGTGAGCTGCTGCAACCCCACGGCGAGCAGACCGGCGCAGAGCCCCCAGCGGCCCGCGTGGCGCCCCGCCCGGCGCGCGGCCACGGCCGGGGCGATCTCGGGCTCCGCCTCGGGCGCGAGGCCCCACTCGGTGGCCCAGCGCCCCGCGACCAGAGGCGGCCCGCCGACGGGCGGGTGCCAGCGCAGCACCAGGCCCGGCCCCGGCACGTCGCCGGTGACCCGCAGCAGGGCCGCGCCCCACGCCTCGTCGGTGGTGGCGGCCACGGGCGTGGGGGGATCGGTGGAGGTGGTGAGGTCGAAGCGGCCGGGCGCCGCCGGCAGCAGCACCGTGGGCCGGCGATCCGCGTCCAGGCGATACACCGGCTGGCCCTCGATCTGCCGCACCCCCCGCGCCCCCACCAGGGGCGGCGTGGCGAGGGCCGCCAGCAGCAGGAGCCCTGCGGTCACGGCTTGACGGTGACCAGCATGTCGTTGAAGTGCAGGCTGCGGGCGCCGGTCTTCTGGTCCACCTTGTCGGCCAGGAACCACGCGCGGCTGGCCTTCCAGGCGCTCACGTCGGTGCTCAGGGTCGACAGATCGATGTTGTCGAGGCTGCCCAGCCAGCCGGGCTTGAGGGTGGTGGCGCCGGTGAAGCTCAGCACCTTGTAGCCGCCGCTCACCTTGATCAGCACCCGGGGCGCCTGCAGCGTGAAGCCGGTCCAGGGGTTGAGCCCCAGCTCGACCCGCACGCGGGCCTTGAAGCCGCCGTCCAGGTCGACCCGGCAGTCGGGGCACAGCGGATCCTCGGGCTGCGGCCCGACCACCCCCGCCTCGTGGGCCGAGAGGCACCCGCTGCCGCTGCAGGCCGCCGTCCAGGGCTGGATGGCGCCGGCCTGGGTCAGGGCCCCGCACGCGGCGGGCGCGTAGGTCGTGGGCCAGGCGGGCGGATCGGTGGGCGGCGCCGCCGGGATCCCGCAGGTGGCGTCCAGGGCGCAGGCCCCCGCGACGGGGGGCACCCCGCGGCAGCCCGGCGTGCGCAGGCTGCCGAGGCCGCCGGACCCGCCGAGGGCGCAGCCCAGGGCCGCGAGGCAGTCCCGCGAGCCGCTCAGCGCCGTGGTGAGGCGGCACAGGTTGGGGCGCACGAGGGTGGGGTCCGGGGTGGTGCGCTCGCCGGTGGCCCGCAGCAGGCCCTCGATCTGCGCCTGAGACGGCCAGCGCTGCCGCGGCGTGCGGCCGACGCCGGTGCCGGCGGGGGGGGTCCAGTGGGCCATCGCCGCGGCCGTGAGCCCGGTGGTCAGCGCCGTCGACACCGAGGTGCCGGTCCAGGCCGACGGGCTCTCGAGGCGCGTCGGGGGCGTGGCCCCGCAGTAGCCGGCCTCGGCCACGGCGGGCAGCTGCGCGCTCTCGACGTAGACCTGCGCGCCGGGCGCCACGAGGCGCAGCGGGAAGTCGGCGTGGCTCGGGTACACCGCGCGATCGAGCGCGTCCACGGCCCCCACGGCGGTCACGACCTTGCTGGGCGCACAGGCGGCGGTGGTGGCCGGCTGGCCGGGCCCCAGCCAGCGCACGGGCGCGCGGCCCCCCAGGCCCCAGCCACCCGGCAGGAACGGCAGCGGCGCCCGGGGCTGGCGATCGTTGTCGCACCAGGCGGGGGGCACGTCGCCGCTGAGCCCCTGGGGCACCCGCGCCGGCGCGTCGCGGCAGGTGCGCCCGCGCAGCGCCCGCTGGCGCCCGTCGCCGTCGGTCACGGGGGGCGGGTTGCCGGCCGCCGCGAACACCGACACCGGCCGGTTGGGCGGATCCCACGGATCGGCGGTGGCGGCGCGCACCAGCAGGTAGCGCACCACCTCCCCCACCCCGTCGTCGCGGGCGCCGCAGTAGGCGTCGGCCCAGTCGCCGCCGCGCAGCCGGCGGGTGGTGCCCACGGGGTTCCACGGCAGGCTGAACTCGCCGGGCCAGCCCAGGCTCAGGTTCACCAGCAGCGGCCCGGTGCCCGGCAGCCGGTACAGGGCGTGGTGCAGGGTCTTGGCCAGGGCCTCGGTGGAGGTGGTGCCGCTGGCCCCAAAGGCCCGCAGGCTGAACATGGGCGCGCGGGGCGCCAGCTGGCGGATCAGCAAGGCCATGGCCGTGCCGTGGGACAGCGGCCCGTGGGCGGCGGTGTTCAGGCCCGGCACGGGCACCTCGCGCACCCGCAGATCCGCCGCGACGGCGGGATCGACCCCGGTGTCGATGAGCACCACCGCCGGCCCATCGGCGGGCGGCGCCGCGACGGGCCCGCCCTGCAGGCGCGCCTGATGCCACGCGCGCATCTCGGAGGTGGCGACGGCGCCCACGTGGGTCGGCCGCAGGGGGCACTCCTGGCCCACGCGCACCCAGGCCTGCGGCGAGGCGTCGCACACCTGACGGCCCGGATCCTGGGCGAGGTCGAGCCCCGGGTGGCAGGCGGGATCGTTGACGTCCATCTGCTTGAGGACGTCGTCGGTGGCGCCGCGCACCCGCTCCAGGGCCCCGCAGATGCCCGCCTCGTCGAGGTCGAGGATCCGCCGCCCGGTGGGGGTCTCGAGCACGAAGCGCACGCGGAAGAAGCGCCGGTGCCCCCACGGATCGGGGGCGTCGGGCAGCACGGGCGTGACCTGCACGTCGATGCGGTGGCCGCCGGGCAGCGCGAGCCGGTCGCCGCCGCAGGCCGCGAGCCCGCACTCGGGCAGATCGGTCCAGCTACACACGGCGTCCAGCAGCGGGCGGGTCTGGTTGGTGGGGCCCGTGGTCAGCGCGGCCCGCAGCCGGTCGGCGAAGTCGGCGCAGGGCGTGGGGCTCTCGAAGCCGGCCTCGACGAAGAACTCGCTCTTCGAGCACACCCACGCGTTGTCCTCGACGGCGCGGGCCCACGCGGGCGCCGCCTCTTGGGGGCGGCTGCAGGGCGCGCAGGTGGCGTCCTGCTGGGTGAGCACGTCGATGACCGCCTCGGGGCACGTGGGCGGCTGGTCGCGCCCCACCGGCGCGTCGAAGGGCAAGCTGCAGCGCTGGCCGGCGACCTGCACCCGCACCCGCGCGCGCCCCGCCTCGCCCGGGCGCAGGGCGATGGGCGCCTGACGGCTCCCCTCGGGGATCACCACCCGCAGGGGCGCAGCGACCGCCGGTATGTCGCTCACCACCTGCACCGCCAGGCCCCCAGCGGGCGCCGGGCGGGCGATCTGGACGAGCAGGGGCTTGCCGTCGCAGCCCATGGGGACCTGACCCGCGCCCCCCGGCGCGGGCATCCGGCGCTCGCGGACCTCGTCGCCGTCGGCCAGGCTCAGCCGGGCGCTGCTGTGGGTCAGCGTGGCCTCGGGGGCTGCGGGCTGGGGGCCGGGCTGCGGCGGGCGCGGCCGGCAGCCGACCGCCCCCAACACCCACACCAGCCCCAGCCCCCCGACCACAGCGTGCCGGCTCAGCCGGCGATCCCATCTCGTCTGACCCATGGGTCGTCCCTCCCTCTTGGCGGGGCGACCCTAGCAGATCCCTGGCCCGCTGGAAGCCGTGGCCCCACCGCGCTGATCCCCCCGCCCCGCGGGGCGCCGCGCGGGCCGACCGGCCCCGCGATCAGGGGGGGGTGACGGTCACCACCATGTCGTCGTAGTGCACCGTGCGCGCGCCCGACTTGAGGTCGACCTTCTCGGCGATGAACCACGCCCGGGCCTGCTTCCACTGGCTGAGATCCGTCACCAGGCTGCCCACGCTCAGGTTGCTGAGCTCGGTGATCCAGCCCGGCTTCAGGGGCCCGCCGCTCACGGTGAAGACCCGGTAGCTGCCGTTGACCTTCACGAGCACCCGGGGGTCCTTGACGGTGAAGCCGGTCCACGGCGCCAGGCCCAGCTCGATCTTGATGCGGGCCTGCGGCCCCTGCACGTCGAAGCGGCAGTCCGGGCACAGCGGATCCTCGGGCTGCGGCCCCACCACGCCGGCCTCGTGGGCGGTGAGGCACTGGCCGCCCTCGCAGCCGGGCGCCACCCACGGATCGGGCGTGACGGGCGTGG
>JAUHVS010000606.1 GCA_030424955.1 bacterium
CCGCGCCCGACGCTGCGCTGGACGCGTCACCCGCGCCCGACGCCGGGCCTGGCCCTGATGCGGCGCCCGGGCCCGACGCGGCGCAGCCCGACGCGGCGCAGCCCGACGCGGCGCAGCCCGACGCGGCGCCCGAGCCCGACGCGGCCCCCATCGACTGGCCCGCCGATCGCCCCGCCGGGCAGTGCCAGGTGGGCGCCGACTGCCCCAGCGGCAACTGCTCCGCGGACGCGCCGGGGGGCATCTGCCTCGCCCCCGGCTGCCCCGAGGGGCACGTCGACAGCGGCTTCGGCGCGTGCAACCGCCTGTGCGACGACGATCCCGGCTGCCCGGTGGGGCTCACCTGCAGCCGCGGCCGGTGCCTCGTGCCCCGCTGCGACGCGGACGCCGACTGCGAGGGCCCCTACGTGTGCGCCAACGGGCTATGCAACCGCCCCGCCTGCGCCGACGGCTGCCCCGCGCCCCTGATGTGCCGCGGCACCCGCTGCGTCGAGCCGGGCTGAGCCGAGAGTCAGGCACCAGCGCCTCTCCCCGCCGATCTCCGGTGGGCCCACGGCGGGGGCGGCGCAGCGGCCGCCTGGGGCCGGTCAGCCGCCGGGGCACCGGGCCGGGGGCACCGCGGGCTCCCCTGGGCGCCAGTCCCTGCTAGGCTGCTGCCATGCACGCCGTCCTCACCTCAGCCGCGGGCGACCACCAGCGCGAGATCGCCCTCGCCGACCTCGCGCCTGACTCGCCGCCCGCGACCGTCATCACCGTGCGCGCGGACCGGCCGCGTCAGACCATCGTGGGCGTGGGCACCTCGCTCACGCAGGCGTCGGCGGTCGCGCTGTCCACGCTGCCGGCCGCCGAGCGGGCCCGGATCCTGGCGCTGGCCTTCGGCCCAGAGGGCGCGGGCTTCTCGATGGTGCGGACACACATCGCGAGCTGCGACTTCTCGACCCACAGCTACACCTACGCTCCGCAGGCCGACCCCTCGCTGGCGGGCTTCTCCCTCGACGTGGATCGCGCCAACGGGCACCTCGACCTGCTGCTCGACGCGCACCGGGTGCCCGGCGCGCAGTTCCGGCTCATCGCCTCGCCGTGGACCGCGCCGCCGTGGATGAAGGACAACGGCCGCTACTTCGAGCGCGAGGCTCGGCGGGGGGGGTGCCTGCTGCCGGCGCACTACGACACCTTCGCCCGCTACACCGCGCGCTACGTCGAGGCGATGGCGAGCGAGGGCCTGCCGGTGTGGGGCCTGACGCCTGTGAACGAGCCCCACGGCAACCAGGGCGCGTGGGAGTCGATGGAGATGTCGCCCGCGGCGCAGGCCGCCTATGTGCCGGTGCTCGGGCGGGCGCTGCGCGACCGGGGCCTGGACGCGCAGATCCTGATCTACGACCAGAACCGGGCCGGCGTGGTCGAGTACGCCGACGGGGTGCTCTCGGATGAGGCGGCCCAGGCCCACGTGGCCGGCGTCGCGGTCCACTGGTACGACTCGACCTTCAGGGTCTACGAAGACGAACTGGACAGGCTCCACGCGGCGTGGCCGGATCGCCTCATCGTGCAGACCGAGGGCTGCATCGACAACGTGTTCAAGCGGGGCGAGGACAAGGGCCCCGACGCCGCCACGCCCTGGTGGCGCGACGACGGCTGGTACTGGCGGAAGGTGGCGACGGACTGGGGCTGGGACTGGGCGCCGGACCCCGAGGTCGACCACCCGCCGTACGCTGCGGCCTTCCGCTACGCCCGCGACCTCGTCGGCGGGCTGGCGCACTGGCTCTCGGGTTGGCTGGACTGGAACCTGGCCCTGACCCGGCGCGGCGGGCCGAACCACGTCGAGAACTACTGCCTGGCGCCGATCCTGGTGGACGGGGCGGACGCCTACGTCACGCCGCTGTTCCACGTCTTGGCGCAGATCAGCCGCCACACCCGGCCGGGCGCCGTCGTGCTGGCGCACGAGGGTCCGCTGCCGGCGGGGCTCTGGGCGGTCGCGCTGCGCAACCCAGACGGGCGCGAGGTGGTGCACCTGTTCAACGAAACCGAGCACCCCATCGATGTCTCCATCGAGTGGGGCGCGCGCCGGTGCCCCCTCAGGTGCCCCAGCGCCGGCCTCTTGACCCTTGTGCTGGCGCCGCCGGGACACCCGTAATCCACCACGACCACCCTTCGCTCGGACGCTCCGACGACGGGCGCGCTGCCATCGGAGGCCCCAATGGGCGAGCTGCACATCAAGGGCAAGGACCTGCTGGCCGGCTATCGGGCCGAGGCGGACCTTCGGTTCACTGATCTGCCCACCGACGCGCTCCTGCGCCGGGTGCGGGCGGCCCTGGACGGCCGGCTGCACGGCGTCAGCTTCAGCGCCTACGCGGGCGATCAGAGCCCGGCGCACCACAGCCAGCTGCCCGTGGATCAGGTGCGGGCGCGCCTGGCCCGCGTCGCGCCGCACGCCCAGTGGATCCGCACCTTCTCGTGCCTGGACGGCAACGAGCACGCCGCCCGGCTGGCCCACGCCCATGGGCTCAAGACGCTGGTGGGCGCCTGGATCGGCGATGACGCCGAGCGCAACCGCCGCGAGATCGACGCCCTCATCGAGGTGGCGCGCGCCGGGCACGCCGATCTGATCGCGGTGGGCAACGAGGTCATCCTGCGCGGTGAGCTTGAGGAGGCCCGCCTCATCGAGCTGATCGAGGCGGTCCGCGCCGCGGTGCCGGGGATCCCGGTGGGCTACGTCGACGCCTACTTCGTGTTTGTGGCCCACCCCGCGCTGGCGGCCGCCTGCGACTTCATCCCCGTCAACTGCTACCCGTTCTGGGAAGAGGTCCCGCTCGACCAGTCCGTGAACTACGCCCGCGAGATGGTGCGCCGGGTGCAGGCCGCCGTGGGCGACACGCCGGTCATCATCGCCGAGACCGGCTGGCCCACCGCGGGCGCCCCCAACGGGCCCGCCGTGCCGTCGCTGCGCAACATGGCGCTGTACCTGCTCAACGTGTTGGCCTGGACCGACGAGGAGGCGCTGCCGCTGTTCTGGTTCTCGGCCTACGACGAGGGCTGGAAGGTGGGGCCCGAGGGCGACTGCGGCGCCTACTGGGGCCTGTGGGACGCCGACGGGGGGCTGAAGCTTGAGCCGTGATCGCGACGGGCGGCTGGTCCACCAGGGGATCTGTTACTCCGGGTACCGCGCCGGTCACAGCCCGGACGCGGGCGTGTACCCGTCGCCCGCCCAGATCGAAGAGGACCTGCTGGTCCTGGCCCGGCGCTGGCGCTACATCCGGCTCTATGACACCGGGCCCCACGCCGAGCTGGTGCTCTCGGCCATCCAGCGGCTCGGCCTCGATCTCGAGGTGCTGCTGGGGGCCTGGCTGGCCGCCGAGATCAACAACCCGAGCTGCCCCTGGGGCGCGTGGTACACCGACGCGCAGCTTCAGCAGAACGTGGCGGTCAACGACGCCGAGGTCGCCCGGCTCGGTGTGCTGGCCCGCGCCTACCCCACGGTGGTGACCTCGATCGCGGTCGGCAACGAGGCGACCGTCGACTGGACCGGCCACCTGGTGCCCGTCGAGCGGGTGATCGACCTGGTGCGGCGGGCCAAGGCCGACACGGGCCTGCCGGTGACCTTCTGTGAGAACCACGTGCCGTGGATGGGCACCCTCGACGCCCTGGTGCCCGAGCTGGACTTCATCGCGGTGCACACCTACCCGGTGTGGGAATACAAAGGCATCGACGAGGCGATGCGGGTCACCATCGACGACGTCGCGCGCATCGAGGCCCGCCACATCGGCGTGCCGGTCGCCATCACCGAGGCCGGCTGGACGACCCGCAGCAACGGCCGGGGCATCGAGCCCCACAACGCCAACGAGGATCTGCAGGCGCAGTACTATGATCAGCTGACCGCCTGGGGAGAGTCGCGGGCGCTGCGGGTGTATGTGTTCGAGGCCTTCGATGAGCCCTGGAAGGGATCGCCGGACCCCGACGAGCCCGAGAAGCACTGGGGCCTGTTCACCGAGGGCCGGCGCCCCAAGCCGGCGATGCGCGCACAGTTTGCCGACCTGCTGGGCTGAACGGGGCGCGGAGGCGGCGATCAGGTGGGGCCGTCCTCCGGCCCACCGCTGGGGCGGTGACGGTGATCCCCGACCATCGCCGTGAGGCCGGCTTCGCCGAGTTGCGGCTTTGG
>JAUHVS010000607.1 GCA_030424955.1 bacterium
GTTCAGCCCGCGCAGAAGGCCAACGAGATCAAGCGGTAGGGGGACTACTCGCTCGCCGGTTTTGCCCTGAACCGTCGCGGTCATGGCTCGGAGGTTGAGGCTCGCCCAGGTCAGCGAGCAGGCTTCGCCGATGCGCATCCCCGTTGCAGCCTGGACCCGAAGGATCAGCACCACATCCTGCCACGCCCGGCTGCGCACCAGTTTCGCCTTCGCGGCCGCAGCAGCGGCGCGTTCGGTCGCCTCGACCGCGTCGACCACACGGCGTGCCTCATCCAGGGTCGGCGTGTACCGCTCTCGCTTGCGGACCGCCTTGACGGTCGGCACGTGGAGCGACCGATCCGGGACGATGGCCATCCGGCGGCCCCATTCCCAGATCATGCTGACGGCCCGAAGCGTCAGACGGACGGTGAGAGGCGCAAGGCGTCTCGACAAAGCGGTGCGGTAGCTTTCCATCGCGCGTGAGTCGAGGCGGGTTAGATGTACGTCACCGATGTCTTTTCGGATTCGATCAGACCGAGCCAGATAGCTGCGCTTCGTGGCAGCCGATATGTCACCAGCATCGTGCCTGTCGCGAATACTGCCCCGCCAGTACCTCACGAGGTCCGCGACGGTTTGAATCTGCGGCTCAGGCGGCTTGGGTGGGGCCTGATCGGCGCCGTCGGCTACAAGTCGAGCCAGGGCGACCTGAGCGGCGTCCCGAGTGAGCCACCCAAGCGCCTTCTGCCAGCTCTCGCCGTCGGCTCGGCGAAGCGCTCGCCAGTACCAGAGACCATCAGCCGACCGAGGACCGCGGATGGCTGTACATCGAATGCCGGCAAACTCGAATGGGCTGGGGCGTTGGGCCATGCGGGGCGCTCCCGTCTCGTGTTGCGGCATCGTACCCTGTCAATCCATCGGGCGCGGCAAACTGTGGACCCTCACGGCGTTCCTGGCGCTCGTAGGCAGCGGTGACTGCTCGATCGACTGCCCCTTGATGAAGGCCACGACATCGCCCCAATAGACCCGGCGTGCTGGGCGACCGTCGGCGCCCGCTGTGTCAGGGACTGCCAACACCAGGCCGTTTCGCTCCAGCCATGCGACGGAGCACCCAACGAGCTCTGCGGCGCGGTTTGGTGTGAAGAAGGCGTGCTCTCCCTGAGCGGCGCGGAGTTCGTGTACCGACTTCCTGCACGTGCTGCTCATCGGCCGTCGGTCTGGAAGCTGGTCAGTTGCCCGAGCCGCTCCCCGGCCCTCATTGTTTGCCCTCCCGTGGGATGTGCTGTCTATGGCCGCGTTGTTTGTTGGCTACTTCACCGGAACTACGACCACCATCTGCTCACTCGTTGATTCGTCGAAAATCCTGCAGGCGTAGAACGCATCTGGGGCATAGCAGGGGCCCCAGCAGTCCGTCAAAACGCTGTCAGCTGTCCGCCCATCGCATATCAATGCGTCTTTCCAGGCGGCTCCCGCCGACAAAGAGCTCTCGGCACCGTCTCTGTAAACCTCAACGAGACGGGCTGCGCAATCTTCGTCGTGCGGGCCAAGGTTAGCTGGATCCGAAACGCCCGTCGCATTCAGGACGCTCTCGCTGAGCCCAAAGACTTGACTGCCGTTCTGACTCCCAGAGAACTGGCACACCGCTTCTTCTTTGCCAACGACCCACGCTCCCGCCACGCCGTCCGGCCTGTCCGGTGGAAATAGCCACCGCTGTCGGTGTGTACACCTGGTGTTGACAGAGTCCGCGAGCCCAAGGCACTCAACATAGCTTTCGGCCTCAGCCTGCGCGTCGTCCAGGCTGGAGGGAGTCGGGAGCGGACATTCCTCCGTCGGGACCAGCCCGGTTTCAGGAGGATCCTTCGTTGGCGAGTCCTGGCAGCCGACTCCAACGATGCCAAGAACCAACAAGATCAGCGTTCTCTTGAGCACGTTGAGACTCCCGGCGTTGTCTTTCATCAATGATGCCCATTGCCACGCACAGACGCCGACCCTCGAGTTGGATTTGACTTGCCAAGTCGTCGGAGGGGCCCTGTGAACGACCATAGGATTGGTCTTCGTCAGGACATTTGTCAAGGTGCTTTTTCACGCTGAACCCTTCCGCGAAGCACTACGGCCGTTGAGCCGGGCCCGCTCGTGGTACAGGGCTCGTGGTACAGGCAAGGGCGGACAAACGCGGAACATCGTCTGAAGTATTGGGAATCCTCAGGATCCGCCTTCCAAGGCACCTGCCGGTGCCCATTCGGTCACAAGTGAACGCCAGCGCTCCGAACGCCGACTTTCCCGAGGACGTGGCCCGGGCACTGGTCCTGGTCGATGACGGGCTGCGTGGTGGCCTCAAGGCGGCCGCCGAGGCCTGCGGCGTAGCTACACCACCAACCCGCGGGATATGGCGGCCGCCCAGGTCATCGCGCAGATCAAAGGCGGAGGCGTGCAGGCGCTGCACGCCCCGCTCAACACGCTGGTGGCCGACTGGGCCTACACGGTCAGGGCGGCCCTGGCGTGGTCCACCAGGGCGTGGATGGCGCTCGCGATCCCCGTCACCCCTCGTTGGCGAGCAAAGCACCCTCGGCGTGACGTAGGCGACGGTCTCGGGGCCCGCGATTCGGCGGCGCTCCGGGCAGGGCTTCCTGAGGCGGCCCCGCACGGCCCGCCCATCATGCCGGCCCAGCGGGCGGCCCGCGTTCGGCAGGCCCTTCAGGTGGCCGATGAGCGCGCGTTCGGTCGTTGGCTGTGGGTCTCCATGGAGTTGGCGCAGTGGATGGTCGAGCACTGGGACGCCGTCCAGGCGGGTAGCGTCGAGGTCGACGTCGAGGTTGGGCAGTAGGTCACGATGGGCACGCCCGCACCCCTTGCTGCCGTTGAGGGTGAGGGAATCGGGCGGGGCCTCCGTGACCATTCGTGTAGCATCGTGACCACGGGCCGCGCGCGAGGCTGCATCCGATGCACGTCGAGCGCCTGTCTCCTGTGCCGTGTGCACTGAGAGCGTCGTCCAAGTGCGTGGTCGTCTCGACCACCCGCACCACGGAGGGCAACGCGTTCTGCCCCGTACCGCCGCCGGGCTCGAGGGAGAGGAAAAGGGGTCGGCCTGCTTGCTCGGGCGGCCTGAGTTCCTCACCGGAATCGGAGTCAACGGGAGGCGCCTCGCAGGTGCCCTACGGGGACCAGCGATCACAGCATGGCGATCACAGCGCCACCGGAAGACTGCAAATACAACTTTGCTCGTGGTTTCACATGATGAACGAGGCCCGCATCGCCGTGGGCCTGGGCGCCAGCATGCTGGGCTACGCCGGCTACCGGGTGTCGCTGGCCTACGCCAAGGACCGCCGACAGGGGCGCCACCCCGACCAGCGTGACCCCGCGTCCCCACAGGTGCCCATCATCGAGCACGCCGACGTGCGGCGCATGCTGCTCACCCAGAAGGTGTACGTCGAGGGCGGCCTCGCCTTGGGCCTGTACTGCGCCCACCTGACCGATGTGTTGACCCAGGCCACCGCGCCCGCCGATCGCGAGCGCACCGACGATCTGTTGCAGATCCTCACCCCCATCGCCAAGGCGTGGCCCAGCGAGTTCGGCCCGCGGGCCAACGACCTGGCCATCCAGGTGCTGGCCGGCGCGGGCTACACCCGGGACTGGCCCGTCGAGCGCCTGTACCGCGACAACCGACTCAACCCCATCCACGAGGGCACCAACGGCATCCAGGGCCTCGATCTGTTGGGTCGCAAGGTGTTCATGCACCAGGGCCGCGCCTTCCGGGTGCTCATGGCCACCATCCAGGCCGATCTGGCGGCGCACCACGGCACCTCGCCGGCCCTCGGCGCCCTGTGCGACGCCGTCGCCGACGCCCTGGGCGAGGCCGCGCAGACCACCGCCGTCCTCGGCGCCGCCGCCGCGCAGGGCAAGGTGCGGCTCGCCCTCGCCAACGCCACCGAGTACCTGCACCTGCTCGGCCACGTGGTCGTCGGCTGGCAGTGGGTGCGGCAGGCCGCCGCCGCCGAGGCCGCCCTCGCCGCCGGCCGCGGCGAGCGCAGCTTCCACGAGGGCAAGCGCCACGCCGCGCAGTTCTTCATGCGCTACGAGCTGCCCCGGGTCGCGCGCGCGGCCACGCTGCTGCAGGCGCTCGATGACACGACGCTGACGATGCCGGATGCCGGGTTTTGAGGGGGGGGGCG
>JAUHVS010000608.1 GCA_030424955.1 bacterium
TACGCGCTGTACCACCGCCTGACCTCGGGCCAGCTCACGCCGGCGCAGCTGCAGGCCGAGCTGCGGGCCCGGGACGTCTCGGCGCTGTGGGCAGACCAGATCGCGGGGCTGGCGCCGCAGGTGGTCGCGGCCTTGGCGGGCCAGCCGGCCCCCGTGCGCGGCATCTTCATCCGCCGCACCGGCGCGGGCGTGCCCGCCGCCGAGCTGGCGCCCTGGATCCTGCCGGGCCTGACCGTGGTGCATGACGACAGCGCGGCGCTCCGGGCGGCGCTGCGCGCGCAGGGCCTCATCCGCTGACCGTCAGCGCGCTGGGCCGATGAGCCCCTGCCGCGCCAAGAAGGCCACGATCCCGTCGTTCACCGCCTGGGGCTGCTCGAACAGCCCGGTGTGCCCCGCGGTGGGCAGGTACAGCAGCTCAGCCCCGGGGATGCGGCTGTGGGCCCCCAGGGCCAGCCGCGGCGGGCAGAACGTGTCGCGGCCGCCCGCCACCACCAGGGTCGGCACGCGGATGCTCGGCAGCAGATCCTCGGCGCTGTGGGCGTTGGCGTGGAGCGCGATCTGCCGGATGGTCTCGGGGTCCACCTGGCTGAAGTGGTCCACATACCGCCGGATGTCGGCGCGCCCCGCGCCCGGGCCCACCAGCCGCAGGGCCCGCCCCAGCTCGTAGTGCACCGGCAGCGCCATCAGGGCCCGCACCGCCCGCAGGGAGCGCGCGAAGGCCGGGGGCGACAGCGTGCGCATGCTGCCGTGAATCAGCGGGCCCACCACCGGCCGCAGCAGGGTGTCGAGCACCCGCCCGGGCGGGCCCAGCACGGGCACCAGCCCCGCCAGCCGATCGGGGATGTGGCGCCAGCTCTCGTACACCACCTGGCAGCCCATGCTGAACCCCACCAGCGTGGCGCGCTCGACACCGGCCGCGTCCAACACGCGCCGCAGATCATCCACCAGCGCGGGCACGGTACAGCCGCCGGCCGACCGCGCGGGCCCGGACGCGCCATGCCCCTTGTAGTCCCAGGTGATGCAGCGGGCGCGGGTCGCCAGGGCGGGGTGCAGGTAGCGCCAGAAGAAGTGGCTGGTGCTGAACCCGTTGACGAACACGACGGCCGGGCCCGTGCCCGTGGCGTGCCACGCGATGGGGGTGCCGTCGCCCGCGGTCAGGCGTTGATCGTTGACGTGCATGGTCGGATGGTCGACCACTGCGCCCCTGGCTGCAATGGGCCGTGGCGGCGCCAAGTCGGCGCGAGCTGAGGAGAGCGGGCGATGACGCCGATCTACCCCAACCTGCTGTGGTACCCCGGCCGCGACCAGCTCGTGGTGTGGGTGCGCTGGGTGTCCCTCGAGCAGCCCCCGACCCCGGACGCGCCGCCCAACCAGGGCGTGCGCGTGGCCCTGCTGCTCAACCGCAACCCGGTGCTGGGCCCCACCATCGTCTGGCGCCGCGATCTGGCGGACGGCCCCGTGGCGCTGGCGGCGAACCGCGAGCGAGTGGAGGCCGTCATGGCGAAGGCGGCCGGCGGCGCGCTGGACCTGCAGCTGGTGATCCACGGCTCGGTGGCCCACGCGCCCTACGCGGCGCTGGCCCACGTGCGCGACTACCCTGGCGCCGCGATTGAGCGCGCGGACCTGCCCTCGACGCCCGTGCTGCAGGTGCAGCCGTCGACCCCTGCGGACCGCTGGCATGTGGCAGGTCAGGCCAGCCTCAGGGTCCTGGTCGATCGCCTGGTCGCGCCCGTGCTGAGCCCGGGCCACCGGCAGGTCAGCTGAATGTGCCGTCGATGTCGAAAGATGTTCGGCTTGAATTCCGATGGTTTATGGCCGTCCTCAGCATTTTTCCGCGGTTCGATGAAGTTTCGCTGAATAGCTGTGCATTCGGAATGTCAGGTGCCGCCGCTTGACGTCGTATTGCACGTCAGCGACACACTGCGACAAAGTTTGGGCGCCCCGGGTTTGTCGGGGTTCATCATGCGGCGTGAGGGCCGCAAACAACTGTCGGGCAACCGACTTCAGGAGGCCGCTGCAGACCGCAGCGGTGAGGGGTTTATCCATGAAGAAGTTTTTTCTGACCCTGTTCGGTGCCAGCGCGCTCCTCTTCGCCACCCCGGCCTTCGCCGGCCCCAGCATCGGTGAGATGCAGGAGCTCGCCGAGGACGCCATGAACTCGGACTGCGCGAAACAGGTCGCCGAGGCCGGCAAGGCCGTCGGTCCCGCCTGGAACAACATGCGCCAGGGCTGCGCGGCCCTCCGCGGCTGCAAGAAGACCTGCCGCCAGGCCAAGCGTGGCGCCAAGGCCGACGTCCGCGCCGACAAGAAGGACTGCAAGGCCGAGTGCAAGAACAAGAAGGGCAAGGCCAAGCGCGACTGCAACAAGTCCTGCCGCCAGGACGCCCGCGCCGACAAGAAGGACATCCGCCAGGCCAAGCGCAACTGCAAGCAGGAGTGCCGCGGCGCGTACCTGCAGGGTCCCTGCAAGAGCGGCCGTCAGGCGTTCTGGAAGGAGATCGCCAACACCATCAAGAGCGCCGGCCCCGCCTGCGTGAAGGATGCCCAGGAGTTCTTCAACGGCTGATGCTCTGCTGAGCATGCTGTGAGCAACGGGGGCGCGTCCAGCTGGGCACGCCCCCGTTGTTGTTTGTGGCCTGGGCCAGTCGGCCCCGCCTGCCCCGTAAGCCGGGTCTTCAGCTGCCCCAACACGAGAGCCTTCCGCTGAGCCGTCGACTGCGGTCGAATGCCGAGCGAACGCCTCTTGAACCCACCCCTTCGGTCAAGGAATTTGCCCATGATCCGCCGGATCCCGTCTCTCCGCCTGCCCGCCCCCTCGGGCTTTGTGGCTGCGCTGGTGGCCTCGACCCTGTGCGCCGCTGGCGCTCTGGCCCAGGACAAGTGCCCGGTGGACGGCACTGAGCTCGCGCCGACGACGGTGGTCGGTTCGGTCGGGGGCAAGGCGATCACCGTGGCCGAGGTCGACGCCCATGACGCCGCCGGCCTGTGCAAGGCCCGCGTTGAGCACCGTCAGCGGCTGGACGCCGTGCGCCAGGCGGCCCTCGAGGACCTGATCGAGCAGCGGCTGCTGTCCGCCGAGGCCGCCCGCCGTAAGCTGACGGTGGAGGCGCTGCGGGCCCAGGTGCTCGACAGCGCGCCGGCGGTGACCGAGGACCAGGCCAAGATCCTTTATCAGGTCTACAAGGCCCGCAACGAAGGCCAGGCCATCGAGCCCTTCGAGAACGTGAAGTCCGAGATCATGTCCGCGCTGGCCGAGCAGGCCCGCGATGAGGCCCAAGGCAAGTTCATGGCCGAGCTGCGCGAGAAGGGGAAGGTCAAGCTGAGCCTGCCCCCGCTGCGCCTGCCGGTCGAGGCGAAGGGCTTCGAGCGCGGGCCGAAGGACGCGCCGATCACCGTGGTGATGTTCGCCGACTATGAGTGCCCCTTCTGCGGCCGGGGCGCGGAGAACCTGGAGCAGGCCCGGGCCAAGTTCGCCGACAAGGTGCGCGTGGTCTACCGGGACTACCCGCTGGGCTTCCACGAGCGGGCGGTGCCGGCGGCGGTCGCTGCCCGGTGCGCGGGCGCGCAGGGCAAGTACTTCGAGATGCACGACCTGCTGTACGGCGACCAGGACAAGCTGAGCGACGAGACCCTCGCGGCCCACGCGGCGACCCTCAAGCTCGACGCCAAGGCCTTCGCGACCTGCCAGGCCGATCCGGCGGTGGTCGCCGCCGTGCGCGCCGACGAGGAGGCGGGCAACGCGGCCGGGGTGGACGGCACGCCCGCCTTCTTCATCAACGGCATCAAGCTGGGCGGGGCCCAGCCGCCCGAGGCCTTCATCGAGGTCTTCGAGCAAGAGCTCGCGCGCCAGTGAGCGCGTGGCGCCTGGCTCACCCCGAGGGCGAGCGACGCGGGGCGCCGACACCAACCAACGCCCGCTCAGCGGGCGAGAAAGGTACGTCATGCACGGCATGACCCGGATGATCGCGTGGGGGGTCTCGGCCCTGTTGCTGCTGACCGTCAGCCCCACCTTCGCCAAGGGCAACGCCAACCAGGCCGAGGCGCAGCGCCTCGAGGGTGAGCTGCGCAGCCGCGCGCAGCGCAACGCCTGGTCGGGGGTCGAGCGCACCTACGCTGAGCTCAT
>JAUHVS010000609.1 GCA_030424955.1 bacterium
GTAGCGGCTCGCCGTCTGCGAGACGGTGAACTCGCTGAGCGAGAAGTGCGTGGACAGCTTCATGGGGTCCCCCTCCGAAAACCGGTCGTCGGCATCGTAGCGGGCTCACGCGGCGCGCAATAGTTTCCTGTTGTCTACGACCCCCGCTCGTGACCGGCCGGCCGTTTCCTGTAGCCCGACCCCGAGGGCAGCGGATCAGCGCGGCTGGAACCGGGCGATGTAGCCCTTGACCGGCACCTTGCGGGCGGTGCTGGCGCTGGTCATGTAGCGCACCTTCCCGTAGATGGGCCGCTCCGGGCCCCAGGCGCGATCGAAGCGCCCGAACACCCAGAAGATCCCGCTGTAGCTGTTGGGGTTTCGCCCATCCAGGGCGTAGCGGTTGTTGAGCTCGATGAGCCGCGCCAGGGCCTCTTGCGGGCTGGGCGACCACTCAAGGACCTTCTTGCCCCACAACATCCGCAAGTAGTTATGGATGCGCCCCGTCTGCACCAGCTCCCCCTGGGCGGCGTTCCACAGGGGGTCGTGGGTGCGCCCGGCGGCCAGCGTGTCGAGGTCGTAGAGGTGCTCGCGGGGGTCCTGGGCGTGCAGCGCCAGGGTCTCCAGGGCCCAGGGCGGCAGGCTCTCGTAGCGGTCGTAGTCGTCGGGCCGCCGGTGGCTGAAGGCGTAGCCCACCTCGCGCCAGGTGATCAGCTCATCGAGGAAGGCCTCGCTGGCCTCGTCCAGCCCCCACCAGCCGTGCCGCTTGCCGTTCGCCGTGTCGGCCAGCCGCCCCGGGTGCCAGCCGGCGCGCTGCAGCACCGCGTCCACCACCGCGTGGGCCGACACGTGGCCGAAGTGCAGGTAGGCCGACAGCCCGCTGCCCCCCTGGGCCTCGGGCGCGTTGCGGTCCTCGGGGTAGCGGGCGAGCTTGCGGGCCACGAAGTCGGTGGCCAGGGCCTCGCCGGCCTCGCTGCCCCCGGTCACCCCGGGGGGCGGGGCCACGCTGTGGTCGATGGGCAGGCGCGCGATGAGGGCGCGGGCCTCGGCGGGGGTGCCCAGGGCCGGCCAGCGGGCCAGGATCTCCGGCGCGATCACCGCCTGGCCCAGGGGCGTGGCCCAGGTCAGCGGCTCGGCCACCGGGAACGCGAGCGACTCGGGGTGCGCCACCTTCTGGAAGTGCCGGCGGAAGCTGTGGGCGACGGTGAACTCGCGGTCGTGGGCCCGCAGGGGCAGCAGGCCGTTGCCCTCGACCTGCACCAGCCGCACCGGCAGCGTGCGCCCGGCGGCGGCGACCATGCGGGGCAGGAAGAAGCAGGGGAACTCGTCGGTGACCACCAGCGCCGCGCGGGCCGCCAGGGCCGCCAGCAGCCCCGACCCGGCGCCCGCCTCGGGCTCCAGGTAGCTGTAGCAGGTCACCCCCGCCGCGGCGCAGCGGGCCCGGTTGACGTGCATGCCGTCCACCACGAACTGGTGCAGGCGGTCGCTGGCCCAGCGGTAGCCGATCCGCAGCGCCTCGAACACCAGCAGGGGCTTGCCGAGGGCCGCGGCCTGGGCCACGGCGTGCTGCAGGCCGAAGTGCCAGCGGGTGCGGCGGTGGGCGATCATCCAGTAGAGCACGTAGTCGCCGTCGGCGCGGACGGGCGCCTGGTTGACGGCGGTGACGCGGACGGCGGGGACGGCGGGCAGCATGTCTTATCAGCCTTGCGGACGCAGGGGACGGACAGTGAAGATGCCCGCGGCCCCCTTGCGTCGCGCGCGACGCCCCCCAGCCCCGAGGTCTGCCGGATGTCCCGCTACGAGCTGATCAGCTTCGACCTGTGCCCCTTCGTTCAGAAGGCGGCCATCGCCCTGCAGGCGCGCGGGGTGGCCTACGAGGTCACCTACATCGACCTGTACGCCGAGCGCCCGGACTGGTTCAAAGCCCTGTCGCCCTACGGCAAGGTGCCCGTGCTCAAGGTGGGCGACCGGGGCATCTTCGAGAGCTCGGTCATCAACGAGTACATCGAGGACACCGCCGAGGGTGAGCCGCTGTTCTCGGCCGACCCCTTCGAGCGCGCCCACGAGCGGGCCTGGGTGATCTACGCCAGCGATCTGAACGGGCCCACCTACCGGCTGATGGTGGCCGAGGACAGCGCCGAGGCGGGCAGCGAGGCCGAGCAGGTGCGCCAGCACATGACCCGGCTCGAGGCCCACCTGGACGCCGACGGGCCGTGGTTCAAGGGCGAGACCTTCACCCTGATCGACGTGGCCGTGGCGCCCCCGCTGCAGCGCCTGCTGTGGATCGACGCCCTGGCGCCCAAGCTCAAGCTCTTCGCCAAGGCCCCCAAGGTGCGCGCCTGGGCCACCCGGCTGGTGGCGCACCCCGCCGTGCAGGCCTCGACGGTGCCCGATGTGCACGATCGGTTCTTGAGCTACTTGAAGGGCAAGGGCAGCCCCACCCGCGACGTGGCGGCGAGCTGGCTGGGGCGGCAGGCCGGCTGAGCGGGCGGGGGCCGCGGGCAGGCCCCAGGGCCCGGCGCCGCCTCAGCGCGCCCGCGCCGATCGACGGGCGCTCAGCGACGAGCGCTCAGCGCTTGGCCATCAGCTTCTTCTGGTAGCGGGTCTGCACCAGGTCGGTCAGCACCAGCACCGTGATCACAAAGTAGAAGGTGGTCTTGCTCATCGCCTCGACGGCGTTGCCGAACAGGTGCAGGTGCGCCAGGTGGCCGCCCTCGCTGAGCAGCATCACGCCCACGATCAGCAGCACGAACAGGCCCAGCACCTCGTACATGCGGTTCTTGGCGAGGAACGCCGACACCTTGTCGGACAGCCAGATCATCGTGATCCCGCCGATGACGATGGCCGTCGCCATGACCCAGAACACCTTGGTCAGGGCCATCGCGCTCAGGATGGAGTCGAAGGAGAACACCAGGTTCATCACCACGATCATGGCGATGACCTGGTTGGCGCTCTTGGGCGCCTCCTCGCTCTGGTCGTGGGTATCCTGGCCCAGGTTCACCATGTGCCAGATCTCTTTGAGCGCCGTGTACATGATGAACACGCCACCCGCGAGCACGATCAGTGAGTGCAGGTTGAACTCCCCCGCCAGCCAGTCGCCGTGGAAGCCGAACAGCGGGTCCTGCACGTACTCGATGAGCTTCAGCAGCACGAAGAGCAGCACCAGCCGCGCGCCGACGGCGACGGCGATGCCGATGCGCCGCACCCGCGACTGCTCGGCCAGCGGCGCCCGCTTGGACTCCAGCGAGATGTAGAGCAGGTTGTCGAAGCCCAGTACCAGCTGGAGCAGCACCAGAAACAACAGCGTGATGATGTCATCCATCGCGGGGCGTCCTCGATCGGGGGGTTCGCGGTGTGCGCATGGCACCCGCAAACCCCGCGAGGGTCAAGCCTGCTGTGCGTCGGGGGCGGCACCGGGGGCGGGCTCGAGGCCGGCCGGGGCCTCGCACGGGCTGTGCCCCACCGGGCTCAGGCGCACCCGCGCGTCCACGGCGACGCTGGGCTGGCCGACGGGCGCGGCCATGAAGGGGTTGAGATCCATCTCGGCGATCTCGGGGCAGTCGCCGATGAGCTGGTTGAGGCGCAGGATCACCTCGCGCAGCCGCGCGACGTCGCGGGGCTCGCTGCCCCGGTGGCCCGCGAGCAGCGGCCAGGCGCGCACCTCGCGCAGCATGCGATCGGCGTCGGCGTCGGTCAGCGGGTGCACGGCGAAGGCGACGTCCTTCATCAGCTCCACGAACACGCCCCCCAGGCCGAACATCAGCATGTGGCCCACGCTCGGATCGGCCACCGCGCCGATGATGGTCTCCTGGCCGCCGGTCACCATGCGCTGCACCAGGAAGTCCGCGTCGGTCACCCCCAGCTGCTCCAGGCTCTGCCGCAGGTCCCAGAAGGCGCCCTTGATCTCGCCGGCCGAGCGCAGGTTGACCTTCACGCCGCCCACGTCGCTCTTGTGCACGATCTGCTCGCTGTCGAGCTTGAGCACCACGGGGTAGCCGTGGGCCTCGGCGAAGGCCCGCACGCTGCTCACATCGTGCACCGCGTGCTCGGTCCCCGGCACCACCGGGACGCCGGCCTCGATCGCCACCTGTCGGGCGGTGGTCTTGTCGCCCAGGCGGGCGAGCACATCGGGGGACGGCCCGATGAA
>JAUHVS010000610.1 GCA_030424955.1 bacterium
GCGCATGGTGCGCACGGAGTTGTGGGCCCAGTCGTCGGGCACCTGGAAGTCGTGCTCAGCGGTGGCGACGTCGAACTCGCCGTCCTGATCCAGGTCCCACTCGAAGGACGTCAGGCTGTCGCGGGGGAAGCCCGGGGCCGGATCGTCGTCGCTGTCGGTGTCATAGCTGCGGGTGGCGTCCAGGTGCAGCACCTGCCCGGGCACCACGGTGTAGGCGGCGTTGGCCCGGCCCGACGGGTGGCCCAAGGCCACGGGGGGGTGGTTGATCAGGCTCACGCGCACGCGCACCGACTCATCGTCGATGCCCTGGCGACCGCCCGCGTCCTCGACCTGCAGCACGACGCGGAAGACCGCCTCTTCGCCAAAGTCCAGCTCGGGGGTGTAGGTGTAGGTGGGCTGCGCGTTGGGATCGTTGGTGATGTACTCCCACACGATCTCGTCGTTGCTCACCGCGCCGTCGCCGTCGATGTCTTCGGGCGCATACTCACCCTCGTCGTCGAAGTCGCCGTCGCCGTTGAGATCGAGGCCCATCGGGTAGTCGATGAAGTTCCAGCGGTAGGTCACGATCTCGCCGCCGGGCTCGGGGTGGTAGCTGCCGCTGTGATCGAAGGTCACCGCGTCACCGGGGCCCACCAGCGTGGGCTGGGCCTGGGCCACCGCCACGGGGGGCGCGTCGAAGATCGACGGGATGAGGATCAGCAGGCCGATGCCGTGGGTGATCTCGCGACCGCCCATCCACATGTTGTCGTTGGTGAAGCGGCCGGTGGCGTTCGCGGAGGGCAGCAGGAAGTCGACGTACTGGTCGTACCAGTCGACGCCGTTGGGGGTCTCGATGATGGGCAGGAAGGACCGCAGGCCCTTCGAGATCTGGTACATCGCGTAGTAGTTGCCGATGTTCCGGCCGCCCCAGCAGTCGGGGGTGATGTTGTTGAAGTTGTCGGCGATGTAGCTGACCGTCGCCTGCACCTGCGGGTCGTCGGTGTTGCCGTTGGTCGCGAAGCCCAGCGCGTTCAGCATCGCGCCCGAGCGGGCCTGGTTGGCCCCACACTCGCCGAAGGCGCGGTAGCCGTAGCCGCCCGTCAGCGCAGCGTTTCCGCCGCGCCCAGCCGACTGGTAGAGCACGCCCTGGTAGACGCGGTCCTTGACCCACTGGGGGATCTGGAGGCCGGCGTTGTGATCCGCGGCGAAGAGCGCCACGGCCGCCCAGCCCACCTGGGAGGAGTCGATCTGGCCGCCGTTGATGCTGTAGTCCCAGCCGCCGGCGATGCCGTCGCCAAAGGCGATCTCAGACATCGTCCAATAGAAGTACTCAGCGCCGTCCTCGACGATCTCGCCGATGGTACGGCCCACAACAGCGGCGGCCGCGCCGACGTCGGCGGGCACCACGTAGTCGAGCATGCCGGCGCTCGCCAGCAGCTCGAGCTGCGGGCCGCCGCCGTAGTTCTCTTCGCCGGCGAAGCGCAGGCCGATGCCGTTGCCGTTGACGTCGGCGTTCTCGCCCGCCTGCAGCGCCGAGATGTCCCGCGAGGTCACGCCGCGCAGGACCTCATGCACGGCCCAACGCACGTCCTCGGCGTAGGGATCCACCGCGTCGCTCAGCTCGGGCCGGTGGCCGCGGTTGAGCAGCGCCTGCGCGAACACCGCCGTGTCGACATCCTCACGCCACAGGAAGCGGCGCTGCGCCTCATTGCGGGTGGCCGAGGTGTGGCCGATCCACATGCCGTTCGAGATCAGCCGGTTGACCTGCTGGGCCTTGGTGGCGTTGACGCGCACCTGCAGCAGGAAGGTGGCCGAGGCGGTCTCTGCACCGCAGGTGGCCTCGACCCGCGCCGCGTAGAGCGTGGTCTCGGCCAGATCGGCCGGGTAGGTGTGCTGCACCCCCAGGTTCCACCGGTTGGGCGCCGCCGCGAAGGGCGTGTCGAAGGTGCCGTCCCCCTCGTAGTCCCAGCGGTAGGTGATGGCCTGGTCGCAGTTCTGTGCGACCGCCTGCAGGTAGTGCGGCTGGCCAGCCACGCCGTCGTGCGGCACCTGGGGCGCGGTCCCAACCCACGGCACCGTGACGACGCGGAACCCGTCGGGCTCCCCTTGGGCCTGAGCGACCCCACTCAGAGCGGCCAGGGCCGCCCACACTACTAGCGCTTTTCGCATGCTCACCTCGATGAAAGGCGTAGCGATCGCCCGACCCCCTCGGTCCATCGAGCGCCACACCTGCGTGGGACTACCTATCCGACTGTTCTTTTGCACACCTTCAGGCTCGGCGCCACTGCCTCGGCGCGAAACGACGCTGGCCCTTTCTGCAGGCTGGGTGCGACGGGACCCCAGCGACGCGCGCCGCCGCCCGAGCTGGCGGTGAGGCCCGCCTCCCCCGCCCGTGCCCCTTGACGGCGCGGCCCCGCTGCCTAGAATCGCGGGCGTACGCCAGCCCCCTGCCCCGCAGGCTGGGCGACGCCTCGCCAACCCCGCCCCTGCCGCTGGCAGGCCACCCTTCGGAGTCACGCCATGCGCCAGGTGCTGTCGCTGTCCTTCATCGCCCTGAGCTTGACCGCCTGCTGGGGGCCCATCGAGCAGACCTCGCCGGTGCCCATGTCCATCGTGCCGGCCCAGTCCCGCGGCAAGGACGTCATCGCCCTGTGCAAGAAGGTCGGCAAGACCGACTCGTACCTGTGCAACGGCATGGACGCCCTCGACAAGGCGCCCGCCCACGGCGACGCCGCCAAGCACTGAAGCCCGGCCAGCCCTGAGCCCCTTCGGGCGCGGACGCTCGCCCGCGCCCCCTCACCCGCCGCCACCTTGAGTCGTCCGCAGCGCGTCAGCGCGCGATGAACGGATCCGTCGAGGGCGGCGCGCCGCCCATGTCGTCCATGCCGCCCATCCCGCCCCGCGCCGCTGCCGCGCGCTGGCGCTTCGTGAACAGGTTGCCGGTGAGGGCATCGAGGGTGGCCGTCAGCTCCTCGATGCGCAGGGACTTGCTCAGCCGGGTGGCCGCGTCCGCCGGGGGGTTGAGGATCAGGTCCACCTGCAGCCGGCGGCGGGTGTAGTACAGCCGCGTGACGTTCTTGATCACGCCCTCTTGCAGCACGGCCACGGAGCTCACGTCGAGCACCTCGGGGTTGAACATCAGCTTCGGCAGGTTCCACGAGCCCGACACCTGGAACTCCTGGGCGTCGGCCAGGGCGTTGGTGCGCTGGGCCACCTCGTCGCCAACGGTCTGCAGATCGCGCACCTGCACGTCGGCGTCATCGGTGCCCTGCCGGTAGCGCACGCTCAGGCTCGGCAGCAGGTTCTTCCACGCGGCGCGGGTGCGCATGCTCGACAGGGTGTCGGGGTCCACGTTGAAGAAGTTCAGCGCCGCCGTCTGCGCCTCCTGGATGCTCGGCTCGCTCTGCTTGAGCTGCGCCAGCGCGGCCTCGGTGCGGCGGTCGAAGCGGGCCTGCCACCAGGCCGCGGACGCGGAGAGGCAGGCGATGAGGGCGAGGGCGAGGGCGAGGCGAGTCTGCATGGCGAGGCTCCGGTGGGGGCGGCGGGCGAAGGCGTGTCGGCGAATCATAGGGCGTCCATCGGCTCGAACAGCGGGCCCGCGAGGGCGTTGAGGTGGGCGGTGAGCTCTTCCAGGCGCAGGGCGCGCAGGAGCGCCGCGCGGGGGTCCGGGGTGCGGCTCAGCAGGCGCTCCAGCTGCAGCCGGCGGCGCTCCTGGTACAGGTTGATGACCGTGGACCGCACCCGCCACTCCAGCTTGGCGTTGACCCCGCCCACCCGGTTGATGGGCGACTCCGCGCTGCGGTGGATGAGGCTGCCCAGGTCCCAGTAGCCCATCACGGCCCAGAAGGGGCGCACGTTGCGGCCGTCCGCCTGGATGTCGGCGTCTACCAGCCGCGAGATGAAGGCGGTGGTGCGCACGTCGAAGGCGTCGAAGGCGTAGCGGTAGTAGGTGGCCTCGACCGTGGGCAGCACCCCGGCCCACCGGGACCGCTGGCGCGCCGCCACCACGTCTGAGATCCGCGCCCCCGCCCGGCCCAGGGCGCGATCCACCGCCTCCTCCAGCCGCGGCTCCTCGGCCACAAGCTGCCGGAACGCCGCCAGCACCCGCGGGGCCACCGCCTGTGCGGTCGCCGCGCGCAGC
>JAUHVS010000611.1 GCA_030424955.1 bacterium
CTCATGATCGCCGCGACCGCGCCGGCCGTGTCGCCGGCCCCCGTCAGCCGGCGGGCGCGGTCCAGCGCGCCCTCTCGCGGCGCCACCGGGGGCGGCTTGGGCGCGCCCCCCACCCGCACGGCCACGGGGGGCAGCGCCGGCGGCGGGACGGGCGCCTCGGGCTGACCCCCCACCACCATCCACGCGGCCGCCGCGGCGGCCACGAGCCCGGCGCCGACCCACAGCCACAGGGTCGTCCGCGACCTCGTGCCCTCCGCCGCCGCGGCCGCCGTCGCGCTGGGCGGGGACGCCACGGCGCCGTGACGGACCGCGCTCGTCGCGCTGTTGTCCGCCTGGCCGTAGAGCTCACGGGACGTGTGGCCGACGCCGCTCGGGATGGGCGCGCCGTCGAAGGACGCCTCGACGGGCATCGGCGCCACCGGCGTGTAGCCCAGCGACAGATCGATGGCCCGGGCCATGCTGCGGGCGTCCTCGAAGCGCGCCTCGATGTCCTTCTGCAGCGCCTGCCGCACCACCTCGGCCAGGGCCGGCGGCACCCCCAGCGCGCCCGGCAGCGGCGGGATTGGGGCCTCGCGGTGGGCCATCAAGGTGTCGAAGGACGTGCTCCCCCTGAACGGCGGCGCGCCGGCCAGCATCTCGTGCAGGATCACGCCCACCGCGTACAGATCGGTGCGCCCGTCCACCAGGGTGCCGGCCGCCTGCTCAGGCGCCATGTAGATCGGCGTGCCGAGCACCACGTCGGCGCCCGTGAGCGTGTCGTCGTCGCCGGCGTCGCTCATCACCTTGGCGATGCCGAAGTCGAGCACCTTCACGCGCTCGGAGCCGTCGCGCCCCGCCACCAGCATGATGTTCTCGGGCTTCAGATCGCGGTGCACGGCGCCCTGCGCGTGGGCCTCGGCCAGGGCGTCCAGCAGGTGCCGCGCCACGAGCCCCGCCCGCTCGGGGGCCATGGGCCCGCCCGCCCGCTCGATGGCCACCGACAGGGGCACGCCCTCGACGTACTCGAACACCATGTACAGGGTGCCGCCGTCTTCGCCGTAGTCGAACAGGGTCACGGCGCCCGGGTGGCTGATGCGGGCCACCACCCGCGCCTCGCGGTAGAAGCGGTCGCGCACGCCGGCGCGGTGGGCGATGTCGCGGCGGATCAGCTTGACCGCCACCACCCGGTCCACCGGCTCCTGCACGGCCTTGTACACCGCCCCGAAGCCGCCCTTGCCCAGCACGCTGAACAGCGCGTACTTGCCGGCCAGCACCCGCCCCAGGAAGGGGTCGCCCGGGTACTTCTCTTGGATGTCGGGGGGCACCAGCACCACCGCGTCCTGCGGGCAGCGCGCGCCGGGCCGATCAGCCGGGGTGCGGGTACCGCAGCGGGGACAGATCCAGGCGAGGGTGTCGGTGGTCATCAGCCGCACAGATCAACACGATGCAGCGCGCCACGTCCAGCCGGACGCCGCCCGGCCGGCGGGCGGCGGGCTAGAGGGTCGCGTGCAGCGCCACCATGCGGGCGTGCACGGCGTCCGCCTCGGCCTGCACTTGCCCGCGGCGGGTGGCCGGATCCGGCGACAGATCGGCGGCGCTCAGCGTGGGCTGGTAGCAGTCCACCGCCACCACCAGGCGCTCGATCTTGCGGGGCACCCGCGGCAGGTTGAGCCGGGCACCAGCCGCCCCCCACCGCCCCAGCAGCGCCCGCGGCATGGGCAGGCCGCGGCTCCACGCCTCGGTGCCGCGGTGCACCACCAGCAGCACCGGCACCCCGGCGCGGATGGCCAGCTCCACGAAGCGCGGCGAGCGGAACGGGCGGATGCCGTCGGTGCCGCCGAAGAAGGTGTTGGCTCCCTCGGGGAAGATCACCAGATCGTGCCCCGGCGCGCCCTGCAGCCGCGCCAGGAGCCCGTCGAAGCTCTGGTGCCCGTCCGCCTGGGTCAGGAACCGCCCCACAGGCCGCAAAGGCTTGAACTTGAAGAAGAATCGGTCCACCACCCCGAAGGGCACCCGGTCGCCCTGGCCGGCGGCGCAGGCGGCGATCGCCAGCGCGAAGGGGATGGGCACCCACGACAGCGGCGTCGCATGGCTGATGGCCAGCACCAGGTTGGGGTGGGCGGCGAGGATCGCCCCCAGGTCGCCGGGGCGGTCGCGCACCTCGAGGGTGCGGATCAGGGCTCGCCGGACCCGGCGCGCGAGGGGCAGGACGTCGTCGAGGGTGTGCATGCCTGTCCTTGATGGGCCCCGGGCCGTGCGGGTCGCGACCGGTGGCATCCTTGCACGCGAATGGGCAGACTCCAGCCCCGCCGATGACCCCAAGGAGCCTGCCATGCGCCCCGTCCTCCTCGCCCTGCTCTGCCTCTGTGCACTCCCGGCGGCGGCGAGCGCCAAGCGCTTCGCCGGTCACGGGCCCTTCGGCCTGGGCATCGGCATCGGCGAGCCCACGGCCATCACCGCCAAGTACTTCCTGGGCGACGCGCCCGCCGCGCAGTTCGGGGCGAGCTGGAGCTTCCGCCACGACTGGCTGGCCCTCAGCGCCGACTACGTGCACCACATGTGGGGCCAGATCCCCAACCTGGCCAGCGGCCAGCTGCAGGTGCCCTGGTACGTCGGCATCGGCGGCGTGGTGCTGCTCGCGGACGACGACGGCTTCTACGACAACGACAAAGACAGCGGCGACACCTTCGCCCTCGGCGCCCGCGTGCCCGTCGGCGTCGCCCTGGCCTGGACGAACGCCCCCCTGGAGGTCTACCTGGAGATCGTCCCGCACGTCATCGTGATCCCCGGCCTGCATGTCGACATCGGGGGTCAGATCGGCGCGCGCTACTACTTCTGACCCGCCGCGCCGCCCGCGCCCCCCGCCCCGGAGGCTGAGCCCATGACCGCCTGGACCCCGTACCGCGGCGAGCGCTACCTCGACTGGCCCGCCGTCGACGCCTGGTGCACCGCCCTCGCCCACAGCCGGCCCGATCGCGTGGCCCGGCGGATCATCGGCACCACCGATCAGGGCCGCGAGATCGTGCTGCTCACCCTGGGCCGCATCGATGGTGACGAGGACCACCGCCCGGCCTTCTGGTTGGACGGCGGCACCCACGCCGCCGAGTGGACCAGCGTCATGGCCACCCTCTACGCGGTGAGCGAGTGGGTGCAGGCCCTCGACGCCGACGATCCGTGGTTCGACCACCACAGCGTCCACGTGGTGCCGTGCGTGTCGCCCGATGGCTTCCAGGCCTTGATGACCGGCCAGCCCTTCGTGCGCTCCAGCCTTCGCCCGCCCGCCGACGGGCAGGTGATCAGCGGCCTGGAGCCCTGCGATCAGGACGGCGACGGCGCCGTGCGCTGGATGCGCTGGCGCCACCCCGCGGGGCCCTTCGTGGCCGATCCCGACCGGCCCCTGCTGATGCGCCCGCGCCGGCTCACCGACGATCCCGCCGACGCGTGGTTCGTGTGCCCCGAGGGTGAGCTCGTCGAGTGGGACGGCGCCCGCTGGACCCAGGCCCCGCTGCGGCACGGCCTGGACCTCAACCGCAACTTCCCCGGCCACTGGCAGCCCTTCGCCATGTTCGGCATGGACGGCGGCGCGTGGCCCACCTCGGCCCCCGAGAGTGAGGCGCTGGTGAAGGCCCTGGCGGCCCGCCCGGGCGTGGCGGCCGCGCTCACCAACCACACCTACACCGGCGCCCTGCTCACCCAGCCCTACCGGGCCGACACCCCGTTGGGCGATGGCGACGTGATGCTCATGGAGCGCCTGGGCCAAGAGGCCGTGGACGGCACCGGCTGGCGGGCCGTGCGGGTGTACCCCGAGTTCATGTACGACCCCAAAATGGCCATCGTGGGCGTCTGGGCCGACACCCTGGCCACCGTGTTTGGCGTGCCCGGCTACACCCTGGAGCTGTGGGATCCCTTCGGGCACTGCGGCCTGAGCGACGTGGACGTGGCGGGCTTCTTCCGGCGGCCCCCGCTGGCGCAGGTCGAGGCCCTGTTCGATGGCTTCGCCGACGCGCCCGGCAACACCCCCTGGCGGGCCCACCTTCACCCCCAGCTCGGCGCCGTCGAGATCGGGGGCCTGGACTACCAGCGCACCATCCGCAACCCGCCCGAGCCCCTGCTGGCCGGCGAGTGCG
>JAUHVS010000612.1 GCA_030424955.1 bacterium
CAGGATGATCACTGTCTGACCACGCCAGATGGGAGCAGTGAGCTGATCACCGGTGCCTCCGGTGAGTTCTCGGTGTCGGTGCCCGAGTTCCAGTAGACGTTGTCGGCCGGGGCGCAGCGCGGGCTTCAACGGGCCGTTGAAAGGCGCGCCCGTCGCCCGCGGCAACGCCGGATCCGACGGGTCGGCTCGCTCTGGCTCGGTCCGCGCATGTTATCGGGCTGTGAAGGGCTGGCCGTCTGTGAAGACCTCGTCGGATGACGCCCCAGCGTGAGGGGGTCATGCGCCGCGAGGCTGCCCGTGGCGTCTCTACGAACCCGCCAACACAAGAGAGACAGACGCGCCCGCTGCCTACGAGGGCCCGCCCGGCACCGTGTTGGGCCCCCCGGCGGCGACGGCGGCGGCGTAGCCGGGGCGGGCGCGCACGCGGTCGAGCCAGGCGCGGGTGGCGGGGCTGTCGCTGCCGTGGCGGCCGCCCTCGAAGGCGGCCTCGATGGGGTAGCTCATCTGCAGATCGGCGCCGGTGAAGGTGTCGCCGGCGAAGTAGGCGTGGGTGGCCAGGTGCTGCTCGATGAAGTCGAAGTGGGTGGTCAGCTCGGGGGTGGTGTAGGCGGCGTCGACCTTGCCGGCGATGGCGCGGGCGATGGGCTTGATGAAGAAGGGCATGGGCGTGGTGCGCAGCTTGCCGAAGATGAGCTTCACCAGCAGGGGCGGCATGAGCGAGCCCTCGGCGTAGTGCAGCCAGTAGCGGTACTGGATGGCCTCGGGCGTGCCGGCGGCGGGGCGCAGGTGCGGGCCGTGGGCGTCGATGAGGTGCTCGATGATGGCGCCCGACTCGGCGAGGACCTCGCCGTCGATGACCACGATGGGCGCCTTGCCCAGCGGGTGGATGGCCTTCAGGGCCTCGGGCGCTCGGATGGTGACCGGGTGCCGCTGGTGGATCTTGAGGGTGTAGGGCAGGTCGAGCTCGGCCAGCAGCCAGAGGATGCGGTGGGAGCGGGACTGTTCGAGGTGGTGCACGGTGATGTCAGGCATGGTCGCCACGGTAGTGGGCGGCGCGGGGGCTGTCACGGGGCAGGGGATCCGGGCGCCCGCCGCGGGTCGCTCAGGGCACGAACTTGTAGCCGGCGCCGCGCACGCTCAGGAAGTGGCGCGGGGTGTGCGGGTCGGGCTCGAAGTGTTTGCGCAGGCGCAGCACGAAGTTGTCGACGGTGCGGGTGTGGCTGGTGGCCGACACCTCCCACACGTGCTCCAGCAGCTCGCTGCGGGACACCACGCGGCCGGCGTTGCGGGCGAAGTAGCGCAGCAGATCGAGCTCCAGGCGGGTGACCGTGACGGGGGCGCCGTCGCGGTGGGCGGTCATGGCGGCGAAGTCGACGGTGGTGGCGCCGAAGGTCAGCACCTCGGCGGCCAGGGGCGCGTCGCTGGGGCTGGTCCACTGGGCGCGGCGCAGCATGGACTTCACGCGGGCGATGAGCTCGGCGAGCTCGAAGGGTTTGGGCAGGTAGTCATCGGCGCCGGCCTCGAGGCCACGCACGCGCTCGTCAGGGCTGCTCTTGGCGGTGAGCATGAGCACCGGCGTGAAGTTCCCGGCGTCGCGCAGGGTGCGGCAGAAGGCCACGCCGTCGCCGTCGGGCAGCATGACGTCGAGCAGGATGACCTGGAAGCCCAGGGGGTCCATCAGGCGCAGGCCGGCGTCGCGCAGCGTGGGGGCCACGGTGACGTCGTAGCCTTCGAGGGTGAAGTTGAGCTTGAGGCCGCTGGCGAGGTGGGCCTCGTCTTCGACCACGAGCAGCCGGGGCTTCATGCCTTGCTCCGTGTGGGCAGGTGGATGTGGACGGTGGTGCCGCGGCCTTCGCCCGGGCTCTCGAGGCGTACCCGGCCGCCGAGGGCCTGCACGAGGGCCTGCACCACGTACAGGCCCAGGCCCGTGCCGCGGCGGCGGCGCACGGCCTCGCGGTCGACCCGGTAGAAGCGCTGCAGCACCCGGCGCTGGTCGCGGCCGGTGAGGCCGATGCCGTGGTCGCGCACCCGCAGGTGCACGAGGTGGCCGTTGCCGAGCAGCTCGACCTCGACGCGGACGTTGACCGGGGGGTCGCTGTATTTGACCGCGTTGTCGAGCAGGTTGCGCAGCACGGTCACCACCGCGGTGGGATCGGTGCGCATGGGCAGGGCGTCGGGGACGATGCGCTCGATGGTGTCGGGGCGCAGGCCGTGGCGGTCGGCGGTGTGATCCGCGGCGCGGTGGATCAGGGGGACCAGGTCGATCTCGCTGAGCTGCAGCTTGCGGTCGTGGCCCAGGCGGTTGGCGGTGAGGACGTCGTCGATGAACGCCGACAGGCGCTGCACATCGGTGTGCATCATGCCGCGCAGATCGTCGGCGGCGCCGTCGGGCAGATCGGCGCGCGCCAGGGTCTCGAGGCTGAGCTTGAGCCCGGCCAGCGGGCTCTTGAGCTCATGGGTGACGGAGTCGATGAAGCCGAACTGGCGCCGGACCTCGAGCTGCTCGCGCACCAGCAGCACGGCGAAGGCGCCCAGCACCAGGCCGATGAAGCTCAGCGAGATGATGCCGATGACGAGCAGCCAGGTCTGGCCGATGTCGCTGTAGACCAGCACCAGGATCCACGCCACGAGCATGGCGATGGACAGGCCGACGGCGATGACGCCCACGATGATGGCGCCCGAGATGCCGCGCTGGCGGCGGCGGATGCGGGTCATGGGCGGCCCCCGTAGCGCCAGGCGATGGCCCAGGCCTCGGCGCCGTAGTGACCGCCGAACAGGATGTAATGATTGAGCAAATGGTAGAGCCTGTAGAGCGGCTGGCGGTCGCGCCAGCCCGGCTGGAGCGGGTAGGCGGCGTGGTAGGCGGCGTACACGGTGGGGCTGAAGCCGCCGAACAGCCCCATCATGCCAAGCTCGGCCTCGCGGTGGCTGTAGCTGGCGGCGGGGTCGATGAGGGCGGGGGCGCCGCCCGTGGTGAGGTGCAGGTTGCCCCGCCACAGATCGCCGTGGATGAGGGCCGGGGGCTCGGGATCGGCGGCCAGGTGATCGTCGAGGTGGTCCAGCAGCCGCTGGCAGGCGCGGTGCTCGCTGGGCGGCACGCCGCGGCCGTCGACGGCCAGGCGCAGCAGCGGCGCGAGGCGGCGGTCGCGGTAGAAGCGCGGCCAGTCGTCGAGCCAGCCGTTGGGCTGGCGGGTGGGCCCGCAGAAGGTGTCGGCGGCAAACCCGAAGGCCGGCGCCGTGGCGCGGTGCAGGGCGGCCAGGCCGGCGCCGGTGCGGGCGTCGGTGTCGGCGGCGGGCGCGCCCGGCGGCAGATAGCTGAGCAGCAGGTAGGCCGGCGTGTCGCCTTCGGGGCGGGCGGCGTGCAGCGGCGTCGGCACGGCCAGGGGGCTGCCGCTGGCGGCGAGGGCCCGCAGGCCGTCGGCCTCGCGCTCGAACTGGTCGGGGGCGTGGGCGCCGGTCTTGAGCACCACGGGGCCCTGCGGGGTGTCGAGGCGCAGGACGGCGTGGGTGTCGCCGCCCGACAGGGGCGTGGCGGCGGTGGGGGCAGCGCCGAGCCGCGCGGTGACGGCGGCCGCGAGGGCGGGGGAGAGCCCGGTCATGGCAGGCGCCAGCCGGGCGGCCCGATGGGATCCGCCGCGGTCTGGGCGGGGTGACCGTGGGCGTCCAGGGTGAAGGCGACGGTGCGCACCGGGGCGTCGCCGGCGGTGAGGGTGCAGGTCCAGGGGCCCGCCGCCTGCGCACCGATCAACAGGCCGGCGCGGGCGGGGCCGGCGCCGTCGCGGGCGAGGGCGATGGGCAGGGCCAGGTGGTGGCGGCGCAGGCCGTCGGCCTCGGGGGCGCTGGCGGCGCTGGGGAGCGTGCCCCCCACGGGCTGGCCGGCGTGGGCGCAGCGGGCGGTGAGATCGCTGGGGGCCTCGGGGCGGTAGAGCACGAGGTAGAGCCGCTCATGGCGCACCGGGTTGACCCGCACGGGATCGGGCTGCAGGGCGATCCAGGCCAAGGCCTGGCGGGCCGCGGGGGCGAGGGGCAGCGCGCCCAGGGGGCTGGGCGGGGCGGTGGGGCTGGAGAGGTAGCGCAGGGTGAGCGCGCCGGCG
>JAUHVS010000613.1 GCA_030424955.1 bacterium
GTCGTCCACGATCAGGGCGTCGGAGTCGTCCTCGCTCGACACGAACAGCCGCCAGGCCCGGTCGAGGAAGCGGCGCACGCCGTCCACGCCCGAGGTCTGCCAGGGCTTCGTGGCCTCGAGGGGGCCCATGAACATCTCGTACAGGCGCATGGCGTCGGCGCCGTAGCGCTCGATGATCTCGTCGGGGTTGACCACGTTGCCCCGCGACTTGCTCATCTTCTGGTTGTCTTCGCCCAGGATCATGCCCTGGTGCACCAGCCGCCGGAACGGCTCGGGCGTGGACACGTGGCCCAGGTCGAAGAGCACCTTGTGCCAGAAGCGCGCGTACAGCAGGTGCAGCACCGCGTGCTCGGCGCCGCCGACGTACAGGTCGACGGGCATCCAGTAGCGCTCCTTGTCGGGCGACCACGGGGCGTCGGCGTTCTGCGGATCGGTGTAGCGCAGGTAGTACCAGCACGAGCCCGCCCACTGCGGCATGGTGTTGGTCTCGCGGCGCCCCTTGCGGCCGTCGGGCAGGGTGACGTTGACCCAGTCCTCGATGGTCGCCAGCGGGCTCTCGCCGGTGCCGGCAGGCTGGTAGGTCTCGACGTTGGGCAGGCGCACGGGCAGCTCGGCGTCGTCCACCACCACCACCTCGCCGTCCTCGGCGTGGATCAGCGGGAAGGGCTCACCCCAGTAGCGCTGGCGGCTGAACAGCCAGTCGCGCAGCTTGAAGTTCACGCTGCCCTTGCCCACGTGCTGGGCCTCGAGCCACTCGGTGATCTTGGCCTTGGCCTCGGGCACCGCCAGCCCGTCGATGAGGCCCGAGTTCATCAGCTTGCCGTCGCCGGTCCAGGCCTGCTCGCTGATGTCGCCGCCGTCCACCACCTGCACGATGGGCAGGCCGAAGGTCTGGGCGAACTCGTAGTCGCGCTGGTCGTGGGCGGGCACGGCCATGATGGCGCCGGTGCCGTAGGTGGCCAGCACGTAGTCGCTGATCCACACCGGCACGCGCTCGCCGTTGACCGGGTTGATGGCGTAGGCGCCGGTGAACACGCCGGTCTTGTCCTTCACCTCGGTCATGCGGTCGCGGTCCGACTTGCGGGCGGCGGCCTCGACGTACTCGGCGATGGCCTGGGCCTGCTCGGCGGTGGTGATCTGCGACACCAGCCCGTGCTCGGGGGCCAGCACCATGTAGGTGGCGCCGAACAGGGTGTCGGGGCGGGTGGTGAAGACGGTGATGACGCCGTCGCCCTCGGCCAGCTTGAAGTCGACCTCGGCGCCGAAGGAGCGGCCGATCCACTCGGTCTGCATCACCTTGGTGCTGTTGGGCCACGCCACCAGATCCAGGTCGTCCAGCAGGCGGTCGGCGTAGGCCGTGATCTTGAGCATCCACTGGCGCATGGGCTTGCGCACCACCGGGTGGCCGCCGCGCTCGGACTTGCCGTTGATGACCTCTTCGTTGGCCAGCACGGTGCCCAGGGCGGGGCACCAGTTCACGGGCACCTCGGCGATGTAGGCCAGGCCCTTCTTGTGGAGCTGCGTGAAGATCCACTGAGTCCACTTGTAGTAGCCGGGATCGGTCGTGTCGACCTCGCGGGACCAGTCGTAGCTGAAGCCCAGCGCCTTGATCTGGCGGCGGAAGGTGTTGATGTTCTGCTCGGTGGTGATCCGCGGGTGGGTGCCGGTCTTGATGGCGTACTGCTCCGCGGGCAGGCCGAAGGCGTCCCAGCCCATGGGGTGCAGCACGTTGTGGCCGGTGGCCCGCTTGTACCGGCACAGGATGTCGGTGGCGGTGTAGCCCTCGGGGTGGCCCACGTGGAGCCCGGCGCCGCTCGGGTAGGGGAACATGTCGAGGCAGTAGAACTTGGGGCGGCTGGTGTCCTCGCCGACCTTGAAGGTCTCGTGGGCGTCCCAGTACTGCTGCCACTTGGGCTCGATGCGGGCGGGATCGTACTTGGCCATGGTGGCGACTGCTCCCTCGCGTGCGCGGGCTGAATCCTATGGAGCCGCGGAGTCTAGCCGCGCGGCCAGGGGGTCGCAACGGGGCCCCGGGCCCGGCGGACGGCGCCCCCACCGGGGGCCCACACCCGGCACCCCGTCGAGGGGCTGATCTGTTAGGCTGGGCCCATGCGAAGCCTCCCCCTGCTGTGTGTGTCGTTGACCCTCTGCGCCTGTGGCGCCGCCCCCACCCCCAAGGCCCCCGCGCCTGCGGCGGCGCCCGCGCCCGAGGCGGTCGAGCCCGGGCCCTTTGCGGCCGACGCCACGCTGCGCTGGCGGGCCGACGGGGCCGCCCTGCGGGTGGCCGGGCGGTGGGTGTTGACCCCGGCGGACGGGCTGATGGTGCCCCAGGGCGACACCCCACCCGGGGCCCTGCGCTTCTCGTCGCTCCGGGGGCGCGAGGCCATGCTGGCCGACGGCGTGATCACCCTGGACGGTGAGCGCCTGCCCGTGCCGTCGTGGTTCGAGGGCCGGCCCGTGGCCGAGCTGTCGATGACCGCGCTGTTCATCGATGAGGACCGGATCTACGTGCACCAGGTCGACCCCGAGGCCGGCGAGGCCACCTGCCGGGTGCGGGCGCTGGCCGAGACGGAGTGGCGGCTGCCGTCGGGGGGCTGCATCGAGGGCGGCTTCCTGCAGGTGGACGCGCTGGTGCGCGGGCCGGGCCCGATGGTGGGCGTGCTGTCCAGCGGCGAGGGCGTCGGCGACAGCACCGTGGTGTACTTCGACCCGCGCAAGGGGCAGGGGCCCGTGCCCGGGCCCACCTGGGCGAGCGTGGGGCCCGTGCAGATGAACCTGACGGCGCAGGGGGGCACGGCCTGGATCGTGACGGCGCAGCCGCCCGGCGCGGCGACGGCCGGGCCGACGCCCCACCTGTATCGCTGGGATCTGATGGACGGCAAGACCGAGGATCTGGGGGCCGTGCCGCCCGGCGCGAGCCCGTCGCCCGACGGCACGCTGGCGTGGATCGAGAACGGCGCCGTCTGCCTGCGGGCCCCCGGCGCGGCCCGCCGCTGCTTCCGGCCTTGAGGCGGCGCCCGCGGGTGGGCAGGATGCCCCCGTGAGCATGCGCGGCACATCGCTGTTGGGTCAGGTGCTGGCCACCCGCTACGAGGTGGTCGAGTACATCGACTCGGGCGCCCTGGGCGACATCTACCTGGCCCGCGACAAGCGGCTGGCCTTCCGCGACGTGGCCATCAAGGTGCTCAAGCCCGACACCCCGGCCGACCAGGTGGCGCGGTTCAAGCGCGAGGCCTTGCTGACGGGCAGCCTGTCGAGCCCGCACCTGACCCGCACGAGCGACTTCGGCGTGCTGCCCGACGGGCGGGCCTGGCTGGCGATGGAGTACCTGCAGGGCCAGACCCTCGCGACCCTGCTGATGCACGCGCCGACGCTGCCGGTGGCCCGCGCCGTGCGGCTGGCCGATGGCATGCTGGCGGGCCTCGAGGCCGCCCACGCCGCCGGGGTCGTGCACCGCGATCTCAAGCCCAGCAACGTGTTCGTCGTCGAGGAGCCCGGGGTCAGCGACCACGTCAAGCTGCTGGATTTCGGCTTCGCCAAGGTCTACGGCGGCGACGCGCCCGCCCTCGACGTGACCGGCGAGGAGCGCATCGTGGTGGGCACGGTGAGCTACATGGCCCCCGAGCAGCTGCGGGGCCGGCCGGCGGATCACCGCGCCGATCTGTACGGGGTCGCGCTGATCCTGTTCCGCATGCTGACCGGCGCGCTGCCCCACATCGGCGCGGAGTCCGACGCCTCCATGCTGACGGCGGCGCGGTTCCGAGCGGCCAACCTCGACGCCCCGGCGCGCACGCTGGTGTCGATGGGCGGCGCCTTCGCGGCGCTGACCGCGCTGTCCGACGTGCTGGCGAAGGCCCTGTCGGCGGATCCGGCGGACCGCCACGAGAGCGCGGGCGCCCTGCGGCAGGCGCTCGCCGAGGCCGCGGACGGCGTGCTGCCGCCCCAGGCGTCGGCCCCCGGGGCGGGGGCGGGCCGCTGGCAGCACAGCGACACCACCCAGCCCCTGTCGGTGCCCGGGCACGGCGCCACCCCGGCGCCCCCTGAGCCCTCGCCCACCGAGCCGGCGCTCGACGGGCCAGCGCCGGCCCCCAG
>JAUHVS010000614.1 GCA_030424955.1 bacterium
GGCCTTTGCCTGTTGCCGCGATGGCCAGTGCCCATGGCACAAGTATCGGCAACGGTGACGCTGTGAACACGCCTGCGCACCTATTGGTTGGCGCCGCGGCCTTCGGGCGGGGCGGTGGAAGGCACGTGGCGTTGGCGGCGATGGCGGGGCGGCAGCCGGCGACCGCGGGGGCCGCCGCGACGGCGACCGCCGTCGCCGGCCCATGAGGCGCCGCCTGCTCGGGGGCGGCCGGTGGCTGATCGGGGGCCTGCGCTGCGCGCGCCGCGGCCGCCGCGAAGGCCCCTGCGGTGCGGCCATCCTCGCCCTGCGCGGCGGGTGGCGGCCCATCCCCAAGGATCGGCGCCGACCAGTCGCCGGGCACCGGGAGCGCCAGGTCCCCACCCTCGAGGTGCCAGGCCACGGCGCCGCGCGCGGCGCGCACCCACTGGGCAAGCTCTGCAGCCACGGTGCTCACTGCGCGCCCCCCCGCTCGGGGGCGCTGAGCGCCGCCGCGACCCACTCGACCAGCTGCACAGCGAGCGCCGCCTTGGACATCAGCGGCAGCGGCTGCGCGCCCGCCGCGTCCACGAACCACACCTGGTTCGTGTCGGTCCCAAAGCCGCTGCCGGGCGCGGTGACATCGTTCGCGACCACCAGATCGACCTGCTTGCGGCGCAGCTTGCCCTGCGCAGCCTCGCGGGGATCGCCGGTCTGCGCGGCGAAGCCCACGAGCACCGGGCCGGCGCCGCGCTGGGCCCGCCGCGCACCCAGCGACGCCAAGATGTCGGGGGTGCGCACAAAGGTGACGGTGCGCGGGCCGTCGCCCTTCGCCTCCTTGACCGCGGACACCTCAGCCGGGCGCCAGTCCGCGACGGCCGCCGTCATCACGATGGCGTCGGCGGTCTCACCCTGGGCCATCATGGCGGCGTGCATGTCCTCGGCGCTGACCACCGGCACCGCCTCGACGCCGGCCGGCACCGCCAGGCTGACCGGCCCATGGACGAGCACCGTCTGTGCGCCCGCCGCTGCCGCCGCGGCCGCGACGGCGAAGCCCATCCGGCCGGTGGACGGGTTGCTCAAGAAGCGCACGGGATCGAGCGCCTCCCGGGTGGGCCCGGCGCTGACCACCACCCGCCGCCCGGCGAGGGGCTGCGCCGCAGGCCGCAGCGCCGCGGCCACCGCCCCCACGATCACATCGGGATCGGGCAGCCGCCCCAGGCCCACGGTGCCGCACGCGAGCTGACCTGCGTCGGGCGTCACGACGTGCCAGCCGAACCCGCGCAGCCGGCTCAGGTTGGCCTGCACCGCGGGGTGCGCCCACATCCGGGTGTTCATCGCCGGCGCCACGATGACGGGGACGCTGGCGGCGAGCAGGACCGTGCTGACGACGTCATCGCCAATGCCGTTCGCCGCCTTCCCGATCAGGTTGGCCGTCGCCGGCGCCACCAGGATCGCGTCGGCCCCCTGCGCGAACTCGATGTGGCCGATCTGGCGCTCCTCGGTGGCGTCGAGGGTGCGCGTCATCACCGCGTTGTGGGTGATGGCCTGAAAGGTCAACGGCGTGATGAACTGTTGGGCGTTGGGCGTCATCGCCACCTGCACCTCAGCGCCGGCTGCGATCAGCGCCCGGGCGAGACCAGCTGCCTTGTAAGCAGCCACGCCCCCGGTCACGCACAGGTGAATTCGGCGGTCCTGGAGCGACATCGCCGGGGAGCATACGGGGGCCGACGAGGGCATACAAGCTGCGTCGAGGGGCCTGCCCGTCCCCAAGCAGGCGTTGAAATTCGCGGGCCGAGTCCGAGCGAGCGGGCGCGCCTGCGCCGTGGCGCGACGCGTTCGCGGCGCTGGGCGTCGTCCAGCACGCGGCCACACCGGAGGCGGGGGATCTGGCGACGGCGCGGGCGGCGGGCGCGCCCGTCACCGAGCTGCCCGCAGGGCTGCTAGAGCCGGCGGGCCTCGTCGAGGGCGAAGGGCCCGCCCTCTGGGCTCAGGGCGAGCAGATGCAAGGTGATGTAGGCCGACAGGCCCCACAACAGCTCGCCGTCGTGATCGAAGTAGTAGACCGGCCAGGTGCCCCCCTGCCAGGTCACCTGCTCGACCCGCCAGCGGGCCCGCTCCCGCAAGCTCTCGAGCGGGATCTCGAAGATGCGCGCGACCTCGCCGGGCTCAGCGACCAGCCTCGGCGTGTGCGCCAGCCGCCCGACCACGGGGGTGACGATCATGTCGCCGCCCACGGTGGGGAAGTCGTCCAGCTGCCCCAACACCTCGACCGCAGCGGGCGGCAGCCCGACCTCTTCATGGGCCTCGCGCAGGGCCGCGGCCACCGCGTCCTCGTCCGTCGAATCGATACCCCCCCCCGGGAAGGCCACCTGGCCCTTGTGGCTGGGCAGGTGCTCGGTGCGTCGGGTGAGGATGAGCCGGCGAGGGCCGCCGTCGTCGATGATCGGCACCAGGACGGCCGCGCGCCTCAGGCCGGGCATGCGGCGCCGGCGGTGGGCCGCCAGCGCCGCCGCGAGGGCCCTCACTGCCGCTCTCGGGCGTCCGCCAGGCGCTTGTGCAGGCTGTCTGACACCATGTCGATGGCGACGCGGTTGCGCCCACCCCGCGGGATGATGACGTCGGCGTGCCGGCGGGAGGGCAGCACGAAGGCGAGGTGCATCGGGCGCACCGTGGCCTCGTACTGACCCAAGATGTGCTCCACCGTGCGCCCGCGCTCGATGGTGTCGCGCCGCAGCCGCCGCATCAGGCGGATGTCGTCATCGGTGTCGACGAAGATCTTCACATCGAAGGTGTCGCGCAGGGCCTGATTTTCGAGGATCAGGATGCCCTCGACGACCACCAAGGGGCGCGGCAGCACCGTCTCGGTCTCGGTCAGGCGGACGGACTCCGTGTAGGAGTAGATGGGCTTGTCGACCGCCTGACCCGCACACAGCGCCTGCACGTGCTGCACCAACAAGGCGGTGTCGAAGGCGTCGGGGTGGTCAAAGTTGACCTGCCGTCGAGCCTCCAGCGCCAGGTGCGACAGGTCGCGGTAGTAGGCGTCGTGCTCCAGGTAGGCGATCTGGTCGACCCCCACCCGCTCGATGATCGCGCGGGCCACCGTGGTCTTGCCAGACCCCGTGCCGCCCGCGATGCCCAGAACAAGAGGGACCATGATTTCCGGGGGTTTCCTTCGCGCCAGGGGGCCGTTAGTATCGCGGCCCGACGCCTCCCGACGTCGCCGAGGGAGGGTGCACGGGGGCCGCTGATCTGTCAAGCCGCCCCCCCCGGCGTGAGCAATTCGAGGGCCGACCGTTGACCCCCCACACCGCTGAGCTGGAAGCCGTCCTGGCGCAAGCTCGGGACATCGCTCGGCTCACGAGCCAGGCCGAGAACACCGCGCACTTGCTGCTGGCGATGTTCACTGTGCCGAACCGCGCCGAGGCCCTGCTCCTCAGCCGCCGCGTCAACGAAGAGACCGTGCTGGCGCACATCGAGCGCATCGAGGCGGAGCCGCCTGGGGCCCTCGCGGAGCTCCACATGCGCGCTGAGCGCCTCGCGGTCGACCAGGGACATCAGCGCGTGGACTGCCTGCACCTGCTCGCCGCGCTGACGCGCGTGCCCGGCAGCTTCGCCTACCGGCTGGTGGCGCGCACCGGGGTCAACGTCAGCCGGCTGCGCACCGCCGCGCTGGCGCACGCCAACGCCAGCGGCGCCGACGCGCTGCCCCCCGTGGACCGCATCGAGCGCGCGCGCATCGACGCCGAGCTGGTGGGCTACGTCCGCGACACCATCGAGTACCCGGCGCTGCCCCCCGAGGACCTGCCCCCCGCCAGCGACGACGCCCACGCCGACCTCAGCCCGCCGGCGCACCGCGTGGCCCGGGTCGGCGGCTGGTCGCCCGAGGGCACCCGCGACCGGGCTGCTGCCGCTGACCCTGACCTGATGGCCGCCGAGGCCGATCCCGCCCTCGCCTTCGGGGCCGACGGGGATCTGGTTGGTGATGTCGCCGTCGAGCGAGATGTCGGTCTGCGCGCGCAGCGTGGCTTTGCCCTGCTCGTCGATGGTGTAGGTCGCCACGTTGAGGGTGGTGAGGTCTTCGAGCACGGCGGTGAGCTTGGCGTA
>JAUHVS010000615.1 GCA_030424955.1 bacterium
GGCCGGGGGCGGCGCGGCCAGCAGGGCGATCAGGGGCAGGGAGACGATCACTGCGCCCTCCGATAGATCTGGATGTTGTCTTCGCCGAACTGGCCGTTGCTGGTGCTGCCGAAGCCGTCGCGGGGGGGCGTGGCCCCCAGGCCGGGCACCGTCTCGACCACCTCGTAGGTGAGGGTGTCGCCGACCACCTGCCACAGGCCCTCGCTGGTGGCGTCGTAGGGGCTGGTCTGGGTGAGCACGATGCTGCCGGGGCTGGTGTCGCCGTCGACGGTGTAGGTGCCCCGCAGGGGGAGCTGCTCGCCGTTGGCGTTGACGGCGACCACGTCGAAGGTGCCCGCGGCGGTGAAGGTGGCGTCCAGGCGGCGGATGTTGCCGGGGGCGCCCGCCAGCAGGGGGGCCACGTCGTCGCCCGCGCTCACCCAGTCGCCCACGATGGCGGGGCCCGCGGGGCCCCGGTCGGGCACGGCCTGATCGGGCACGGCCTGGTCGAGGGCCCGCGCGTCGGTCCGCGTGGCGTCCGTGGGATCGGCGTCGAGGGCGGCGTCCGCGAGCCCCCGGTCGGCGAGCCCGCGGTCGGCGGGCCGCGCGGCGTCCAGGCCGGCGTCCAGCGACGCGCCCACCCGGGCGTCGGCGAGGGGGGCGGCGTCGCGGGGGCTGAAGTCGGGCTCGGCGGGGCAGCCGGTGAGCCCCAGGGCCAGGGCGGCGATGGCGAGGGCGCGCGTCATCGGGCACACTCGCGGGGCTGCCACCCCGCCCGGTGGCCCCCCAGCTGGGGGGGAAGGACGGCGGGGGATCCGCCTTTGCGCACGGTGAACAACATGTTGACCATGGCGGATCCCCCGACGAACGGTCGCCGGGCGCGGGCGGTGGCGCTCGCGTCCAGCAGATGCATGGTGGCGGTCACTCGGCGTACAGCCGCTTGACCTCGGGCTTGATGACCTTGCCGCTGGCGTTCTTGGGCAGCGGGCCGTCGGCGATGACGAAGCGCTTGGGCACCTTGAAGCGCGCGAGGTGCGCCTGGCAGTGGGCCTGCAGGGCGTCCAGATCCAGGTGGGCCCCGGCCCGGGGCACGATCACCGCCACGCCCACCTCGCCCCACTTGGGGTGGGGGGCGCCGATGACCGCCACCTCGTCCACGCCGTCCACCGCCAGCACGACGTTCTCGATCTCAGCGGGGTACACGTTCTCGCCCCCGCTGATGAACATGTCCTTCTTGCGGCCGCTGATGCGGAAGTAGCCCTCGGCGTCCACCTGGGCGTAGTCGCCCGTGCGGAACCAGCCGTCGGGGTTGGCGGCGTGGCTGGCCTCGGGATCGCCCCAATAGCCCTGGCACACGTGGGGCCCGGCCAGCCGCAGCTCGCCCACCTCGCCCGGGCCCAGCCGGCGGTCGGATTCGTCGAAGATGCCGGCCTCGGCGTGCAGGATCGCCTGGCCCACGGTGCCGCGCTTGCGGTGGATCATGTGGGCCGGCAGCGAGAAGCAGTTGGGGCCCACCTCGGTCATGCCGTAGCCCTGGCGGAAGGTGAACCCGCGGTCGAGCCAGGCGTCGAGCAGGGGCTCGGGGGCCGCCGCGCCGCCGGACAGCCAGGTGTGCACGCTGGTGAGGTCGTGGGCGTCGACGCCGGCCTCCATCAGCATGTGGTACATCGTGGGCACCGCCACCGTGGCCGTGATGCGCTGGGTCTCGATGACCTTCAGGCTCAGGGCCGGATCGAAGCCCCCCATCAGCACCACCGCGCCCCCGCGGTACAGGGTGGGCAGCGCCAGGCAGTTCAGCCCGCCGGTGTGGAACAGCGGCAGGAAGGCCAGCACCCGGTCGGTGGGGTTGAGGTCGCAGGCGAACACCGTGTTGATGGCGTTCCAGAACAGCTGCCGGTGGGGGATCATCACCCCCTTGGGCTGGCCGGTGGTGCCGCTGGTGTAGAGCAGCATGCCGAGCTGCTCGGGGTCGTGGGCCTGTGGATCGGCGGTGGCGCTCGCACGGGCCAGCAGATCGGCGTAGCCGGCGTCCCCGGCCCGGGCCACGGTACCCAGGGCGACGCCGCGCACGTCCGCGCGGGCGGCCAGCAGCGCGCCGGCCGTCTCGTGGCTGGCGGTGTCGTACACCAGCACCCGCGGGGCGCAGCGGTCGATGATGGCGCCCAGCTCGGGGGCGGCGAGCCGCCAGTTGAGCGGGGTGAAGGCCGCGCCCAGCCGCAGGCAGGCGATGACCAGCTCGAAGGTCTCGATGCCGTTGCGGGCGATGAGCGCCACCCGGTCGCCCGGCTGCACGCCCAGGGCGGTCAGGGCGTGGGCCAGCCGCCAGGCCCGCTCGTTCAGCGCGCCGTAGCGCAGGCGGCGACCGGACTCGACCTCGGTGACGGCGACCCGCGCGGGGGCGGTCAGCGCCCACTGGGCGATGAAGTCAGCGTGTCCGGTCAGCATGGCGGCTCCTTCGGTGGGCGGTGGCGCGCCCCAGGGTCGGTCAGTCGTGGGCCTCAAGCCAAGCGGCGATCTGCGGCCAGAAGCGCTTGGGGGACTTGCTGCTCGTCGACAGGCCGATGTGCCCGGTGGGGAAGTCCAGCAGGGTCTTGTCTTCGCTGGCGACGATGCCCATCAGGGCCTCGGCGCTGGGCCGCGGCACGATGTGGTCGCGCTGGGCGAGGACCACCAGCAGGGGCACGTCGACGGCCGTCAGATCCACCCGCTCGCCGTCCACCATCATCTCGCTCTTGCAGAAGCGGTTGTCCTGGTAGCAGTCGCGGATGTACTGGCGGTAGACGCCGCCGGGGAAGGGCACGTTGTCGCTCGACCACTTCTCGAGCCGGCGCCAGGTCTCGATGAAGCCGTCGCGATCCTTGGCCTCCCACAGCCCGCGCCACTTGCTGGCGTTGGTGAGCGGGGCCATCAGCCGGAACCCGCTCTCCATCAGCCAGGTGGGCACGTTGCCGTAGGCGTCGATCACGGCGTCGGCGCTGAAGAACCGCCGCTGGGTCCACCGCGACAAGATGCCCTCGTCATGGAAGTCCACCGGCATGGCCATGGCCACGAAGTTCTTCACCCGCTCGGGGCGCAGCGCCGCGTAGGACAGCGCCATGGTGCCGCCCATGCAGTAGCCGTAGAGCGTCACCTGATCGACGCCCTCGCGGCGGCAGGCCACCTTCACGGCGTCGCCCAGATAGCCCAGCGCGTAGTCGCCCCAGGTCTTCTGGCTGTCGGCCGGGCCGGCGGCGCCCCAGTCGATGACGTAGCAGGCGAAGCCCTCGCCGGTGAGGTACTCCAGCAGGCTTTTGCCGGGCATGAAGTCGAGGATGTAGTAGCGGTTGATCAGCGAGTAGCTGAACACGATGGGCGTGGCGTGCCGGCGCTCACCGCGGGGGGCGTAGTAGAGCACCTGGGTGGGGCCCCGGCGGTGCACCACCTGGTAGGGCAGGTCGCCGGTCTCGGCGTCCACGCCCCGCAGCTCCATGGGCACGGTGCGGGCGATGGCGTCGCCGACGGCGCCCGCGAGGGCCTTGGCGGTCTGCAGGCGGCTCACGGCGTGGCCTCCGGGGTCGGGGCCGGCGCGGGCGCGGCCTTGGGGCTCGCCTTGGCCTTGGGGGCGGCCTTCGCCTTGGCCTTGGCCTTCGTCTTGGGCGCCGCCTTGGCAGCGGGCGCCTTGGCGGTGGGGGCGGCCTTGGGGCTCGCCTTGGCCTCGGGGGCGGGCTCAGCCGCGGGCGCCGTGGGGGGGGCCGCCTGGGCGTCGAGCCGCTGCAGGATCTGGCGCTGGGCGCGCTCGAGCCCGTCGAGCTGGTCGCTCACCCGGGTGAGCTGGCGCTCCAGCTCGTCGAGCCGGCCGTAGACCGCCTCGACGTCGCCCACCGAGGGGACCCGCAGGTTGCGCAGGGACTGCTCCATCAGCCGGTCCATCTGCGCCTTGAAGACCAGGCTGCCCTCCATGGCCTTGCCGGCCTTCTGCAGGAAGGACTCGCTGCGCACGAAGCGGTCGAGCTGCTGGCCGAGCCAGGTCTCCCACTGCTTCATGGCGTCGCCCGGCACGCTGGCGAGCTTCAGCCACTGGCCGAAGACGCCGCTGGGCTCTTGGGATGCGCTCATGGGGATCT
>JAUHVS010000616.1 GCA_030424955.1 bacterium
CTGGGCGCGCAGCGGGCGCGCCGACTGGTCTGGTTTACCATTTTCAACTGGCACCGTCGACGCGGCCACCGGCCCTCGATTCACGGCGCCAACGTCCCGTCATCGGCCAGGAATCGCGCCGTGCGCAGCGGCCGCCCCAGCACCTGCGCCCACAGGGCGCTGAGGGCCCCGCGCACCGCCCCGCGGGACGCGCCCGTGAGGGTCAGCCCCGTGCCCCCTGCCACCAGGCCCGCCAAGGTCGCCACCCCCGCGACCCCGATGAAGTGGGCATCGGGCGCGCTCGCGTGCTGCCGGCTGACCGCCCCCCCCGCCGAAAGGCTCAGCGCGTCCGGCGGACGGCCTGTGCGCACGCAGGCGTCCAGGGGCAGCGCATAGCCCAGGTGCGCGAGGAGGGTAAGCTCCCAGTGGCAGAGGGCCTCGAGGGTCGCGGGCCGCGCCTCCAGGTGATCGAGGTAGCTGCACACCAGCGCGAACAGGCGCAGATCCCCCTGCCCCTCGCTCGCGGCCAAGCGGACGATCTCGAGCACGTAGCTCAGCTGCTGGATGCGATCGAGATCCGCGCGGATGGCCTTGAGCGGGCGCACGACGTCGATGGTGTTGAGGCTCAGCCCGCCGCGCCCGGCTTGCAACTGCGCCCGCACCCGCGCGCCTGGCTCCAGCCCGCCCGCGAAGCGTCGGCTTGCGCGCTGGGCACCCCGGGCCTTGGCGGTGACGCGCCCCTGCTCGGGGGTGAGCAGGTCGACGAGCAGATCATGATCGCGCCACGGCGTGCGCCGCAGCACGACGGCGGGCGTCCCCGACGCTGCGGGCGCGTTCATGCGCCGCCGAGGAACCAGGACGCGACGGAGAAGTAGACCAGGATGCCCAGCACATCGACGGTGGTGGTGACCACAGGGCCGGTCGCGACGGCGGGATCGATGTTCAGGCGCTCGAACAACAGCGGCGTCGATGAGCCGACGGTGGCGGCGACGGTCATGCTGGCCAGAATGCTCAGCCCCACGGTCAGGGCCAGCGAGAGGGTCTGCCCGGTGTCCGCGTAGGCCAGCACGGCGTAGATGGCGAGCATCGTCCCGTAGCCGATCCCGAGCATCAGGCCGACGCCCGTCTCGCGCATCAGATAGCGCAGCCCGAGGTCCTGGCTGACCTTCCCGGTCGCGAGGCCGCGCACCATGATGGTCGCTGTCTGCGTGCCCACGTTGCCGCCCATACCCAGCACGATGGGGATGAAGGCTGCGAGCGCGACCTGCGACTCGAGCTGGGGCTGAAACACGCCGATCAGCACCGAGCCCAGCAGACCGCCCATCCAGGTCGCAAACAACCAGGGCCCGCGGGTGCGCACGTTCTTGATGACCGAGTACCCCTCGAAGGCGGTCTCATCGGCACCGGCCATCTTCAGGATGTCTTCGGTGGCCTCTTCACGGATGACGTCGATGACGTCGTCGATGGTGACGATCCCCACCAGGTGGTTGCCGGCGTCCACCACCGGCACGGCCAGGAGGTTGTAGCGGGCGGCCAGCTTCGCGACGTCCTCCTGATCGGTGTCCACCTTCACCGAGATGACGTCGCTGACCATCAGCTCCGACAGCGGCTTGTCGGCGCGGTTGATCACCAGCGCCCTGAGGGACACCACCCCCACCAGGTGGCCAGGTTCGTTGACGACGTAGATGTAGAACGCCATCTCGATGTCGTCTTCGTCGGCGGCCTGGAGCGCCTTGATGGCCTCGGTCGCGGTGGTCGTCTCGGGCAGCGCGAAGAAGTCGGGCGACATGATGCCGCCAGCGGTCTCCTCGTCGTACCCGAGCAGATCCTCGACCTCCTCCGCCTCGTCCGGCATGAGGGCGTCGATGAGCTGTTGGCGCAGCTCATTGGGCAGGTCCGCCAGCAGATCAGCCTGGTCGTCACTGCTCATCTCGCCGATCAGCCGCGCGACCTCGGGCAGCGGCCGCTCGACCAGCAGCGGGACGCGCAAGTGGCCGTCGAGCTCCGACAGCATCTCGGCGCGGATCTCATCGTCCGGCAACAGATCGAAGACCCGGGCGTGGTGCCGCTCATCGAGGGAGCGCATCACCACCGCGACGTCTGCCGGGCGCGCCCGCCGCAGCAGCCGCTGAACGTGGGCGTGTGCCCCGCGGCGCAGCAGCTTCTGCAAGCTCTCGCGGAGGAGTTCCAAGCGAGGGGTCATGGGGACTCCATCGGTCTTACCTGGTGGGCCGGGCGGCTGCGAGCAGCGGTCGCCGGTTCAGGCCGCGCCGGGCGCGCGCAGAGGAGAACTGGGGGCCGGGGGCCACCGCGCGGTGGGGCCAGGGGGCGCTCAGGGGGACGACACAGGGACCGGTTCGTTGCCGGAGGGGCCCACCTCGACGGGCAGGTCATCGTGGCCGAACATCGACATCAGGTAGACCAGGATCAGCGCCCCCAGCGCCACGCCGACCGCGGTCCCGCGCCGCCGCTGGCGGACCTGCTCCAGCTGCGCCGAGGGCCGGCGGGGAGCGGTCGGGAGCGCGCCGATGGCGTGGAGCGCCCGGCTGTCGTCCATCAACCGCACCAGGGGATCGGCGTCCACGCCCACCTCGCGAGCGTACAGTCGCAGGAAGCCGCGGGCGTAGACCGGCGCTGGCAGGCGGCCCCACTCGTCGCGCTCCAAGGCGTCGAGGGCCTCGATGGGCACGCGGGACCGCCGGGCGACCTCAGCCAGGGTCAGGCCCGAGCGGACCCGCGCTGACGCCAACACCGATCCAGGGCTCGGATGCGTCGCTGTGGTGTCGGTGCTCATCTTGCAACCCCCACGCGCATGCTGCGCAGCCGCGCTTCACAGCGCTCGGCCAGAGTCGACTCTCCACCGAACTGGACGCAAGCTTGAAAAGCAGCGCTCGCTTCGGCAGGCCGGGACAAGGCGACCAGCGCCCGGCCCCGGTGAAAGTGGGCCTCGGTGTAGTTCGGGCAGCGCTTCAGCCCCCGATCGAGGTACTTCAGCGCCTGCTCGGCCCGATCCTCGTCCAGCAGCAGCAGGCCGAGGTTGTTGTAGGGCGGACACAGCCTGGGCGCCACCTGAGTGGCGGTCATGAAGTAGCGCTTGGCCCGGTCGGGGTCACCCTTCTTGTACCAGGCCCAGCCCAGGTTGTTCTGCGCGTGACCAGGCTGCGCGTACAGCATGTCCTTGACGAGGATCTCGAACTCCCGGATGGCGTCGTCCCACCGCTCAAGCGCCAGGTAGGTGGCGCCCAGGTTGTTGCGGGCAAAATGGAAGTCAGCCTTGAGCTTGAGCGCCGCCTGAAAGTGCTCGATCGACTGCAGGTACCGCTTGCGCCCCATGTGGATGATGCCGGCCAGCAGATGCGCGTCCGGGTTCTCGGGGTCCAGCGAGATGCTCAGCAGCGTCTCCTGCAGCGCAGCCTCGGTCTGCGGGGACTGCCCATCAAAGTAGTACCCATAGCCCAAATCGTAGTGATATCGGGCCTCTTCGCGCTGCTTCTTGAGCTTGCTGCTGCTCGGCCCACAGGCCGAGAGGCCCAGACTGGCCAAGAGCAGCCAGGCGAGGCCGGCGTGTCGCGTGCGCTGGGTGTGCCTCATCCGAAGGTCTCCCGGAGCCCATCTACCGGGGCGAGGCGTGCACCCCGAAGGGCCGGAAAGATGGCCGCCACGAAGGTGATCAAGAGCGCGCCCGCCGCCGCCATCGCGTAGTCGAGGGGCTCAAACACCACCGGCAAGCGCGCGATACCGTAGACCTTCGGATCGAGGCTGAGCCCGTTGCTCAGCAGGCCTTCGCAGAAGGCGAACGCGAGGGCCATGCCGAGGACGGTGCCGATGGCGCCGATGCCCAAGCCCTCCCACACGAAGATCCGCAGGATGGATCGGTCGCTCGCGCCCATGGCCTTCAGGATCGCGATCTCCTTGGTGCGTTCCAGCACCAGCATGATCAGCATGATGGCCACGTTGCACGACGCCAGCACCACCATGACCGACAGCACGAGCAGGATCGCCAGGCGCTGATAGGTGAGGCTGGCAAAGAGGTTGCGGTTCTGGCGGCGCCAATCCAGCACCGAGAAGTCCCCCGCGCCGAG
>JAUHVS010000002.1 GCA_030424955.1 bacterium
GCGTCGCCTTCGCCGTCAGCGGCGGCGTCGCCTTCGCCGTCAGCGGCAGCGTCGCCTTCGCCGTCAGCGGCGGCTTCGGCTTCGCCTTCGCCCTCAGCGTCGGCTTCGCCCTCAGCCTGGTCGTCGGACGCAGCGCCCTCGGACTTGTCGCCTTCGCCGTCAGCGGCGGCTTCGCCCTCGGCCTTGTCGTCGGACGCAGCGTCCTCGGCCTTGTCGCCGGACGCAGCGTCCTCGGCCTTGTCGCCGTCGGCGGCAGCGTCGCCTTCGCCGTCAGCGGCGGCGTCGCCTTCGCCGTCAGCGGCAGCGTCGCCTTCGCCGTCAGCGGCGGCTTCGGCTTCGCCTTCGCCCTCAGCGGCGGCTTCGCCCTCAGCCTGGTCGTCGGACGCAGCGCCCTCGGACTTGTCGCCTTCGCCGTCAGCGGCGGCTTCGCCCTCGGCCTTGTCGTCGGACGCAGCGTCCTCGGCCTTGTCGCCGTCGTCGGCCTTCTTGTCCTTGGACGGCTTGCCGTCGGCGGCTCCGTCGTCCTCGGCGTCGTCGGCCTTCTGCTCGTCCTCTTCGGACTGCTCGTCCTTCTTCTTGTCCTTGGACGGCTTGCCGTCGGTGGCTTCGTCGTCCTCAGCGTCGTCGTCGGACTGCTCGTCCTTCTTCTTGTCCTTGGACGACTTGCCGGTGTCCTCGGCGTCTTCGCCCTCGGCGTCGGACTGCTTGTCGTCCTTGTCCTCGGACTTCTCGTCGTCCTTGGCGTCGGCGTCGGGGGCCTCCAGGCCGTCGTCCTCGGACTTCTCGTCGTCCTTGGCGTCGGCGTCGGGGGCCTCCAGGCCTTCGTCCTCGGACTTCTCGTCGTCCTTGGCGTCGGCGTCGGGGGCCTCCAGGCCGTCGTCCTCGGACTTCTCGTCGTCCTTGGCGTCGGCGTCGGGGGCCTCCAGGCCTTCGTCCTCGGACTTCTCGTCCTCGGCGTCAGGCGCCTCGGGGGCCTCGGCGTCGTCACCGCCGCCCTCAGGGGCCGCGGCGTCCGGGTTGCGGGCGGCCTTGGCCTCCTCCATGCCCTTCTTGGCCGTGTCGCCGGCCTCCTTGACGGCCTTGGGGGCCGCCTCGAGCTGGGTGGACATGTCGGCGGCGGCCTCACCGATGGCCTCCTGCATGCCGCCGGCCGCGTCCGCCATCTTGCCGGCCTCTTCCTGGGCGGTCTTGACGGCTGCGTTGGCCTTCTCGGCGGCGGCCTCCTTGACCTCCCCCATGCTCTTCTGGGCGTTGGTGGCGGCGTCGCCGAACTTCTGGGCGGCGGCCTTGGCCTCGTCCATCTGCTGGCGGAAGTCGTCGGTCACCTGGCGTGCGGCCTCTACGGCGGGCTTCACCGCCCCTGCCGCCTTGACCTTCACCTCGTTCATGCCCTCGTCGAGGATGCCCTTGGCCTGATCCTGGAGCGTCTGGACGCCGCTCTGCAGCTGCTCACGCATCTGCCCGGCGCGGTCGGCCATGTCGCCCTTGAGGCTCTCGAGGTGGTCGGCCGCCTCGGCGCGGACCTTGTGGATCTCGCCCTTGGCGGCATCCACGCCGGCCTTCACCCCCGACTCGAGCTCGCCAAACGCGCCCTGGATGTCGCCCTTCAGGGCGCGGGCCAGGCTGTTCTTGACGTGCCCGAAGGCCACCTTGGTGACGGGGTTGTTCTCGAGCTCACGGCGGATGCCGTCGACCTTCGAGATCACGTCGCCGAAGCCGCTCTCCTGCACCTGGTCGGCGTAGCACGCCAGCAGGTTGCCCAGGATCTCTTCGCCCATGGCCTGCAGCCGCGGCACGAACTGATCCATCAGGTCGTTCAGCAGCGCCTCGGGGTCGAGGGAGGGCTGCAGCATGTTGACGAGGCCGTCGATGGCCCCGGCGACCTGGCGCTCCACGTCGTTGAAGGCCCGCTGGGCCTCCTGCAGCTCGACCTTGTGGGTCTGCAGGACGTCGTTGGCCATGGTGCGGCCCGCCTGCTTGAGGCGGTTGAGCACGTCGCTCTTGAGGGCCTCGTACTGCAGCTTCGCCTGGTCGGGCGGCAGCAGCTCCATGGCGATGCGGCGGCTCTCGGTCTCGAGGTACTCGACGACGGCGTCGAACTCGCCCTTCGCGGCCGCGAAGACGTCGCCCTTGAGCTGGGCGAGGCACTTCGGCAGCCCCTGGGTGGGGGCGTACATGGCCGGCACGATGTCGCGGCGCAGCTGGTTGATGGCCTCGATGGGATCGCCCGACTCGGCGCGGAGCTTGTCGAGGTCGGCGATGCCAGTCTCGATGGCGGCCTCGGCCTCGACGAGCTTCGCCTGGCTGGCGTCGAGCTTCTTGCCGTAGCGCGCCCGCAGCTGGTTGAGCCAGCGCTCGACGTGCTGCTTGAGCTGCTCGACCAGCTTGTCCTTGATGGTGTTGAGCAGCTTGAGGCCGAGCTGCTTCGCGCGCTCGAGCTCTTCCTCGATGAGGTGCTCACAGCGCTCGATGAACGTGCGCAGGTTGCCCTCGGCCGTGAGGATGAGGTCCTCGATGGCGGCGCGGCTGTTGGTGTAGAGCGCGGTGAAGCGCTCCTCGGCGTTGCGGGCCGTGTTCTCGGCGAGGTCGACGATGCCGTTGACCAGCCCCATCACGTCGCCCTCGACGCTCTCGACGAGGGTCTCGAAGCGGGCCTTGGCGGACTCCACCAGGGCCTCGATGCCGCCCTTGCTGTCCTCGAAGAAGGTGGTCCCCGACTCCTTCAGGGTGGTGACGACCGTCTCGACCGAGGTCTTGCAGTTGTCGATGAAGCCGACGCCCTTCTCGTTGATGAGGGTGTCGATCTGCTTGCCGATGCTCTCGAACTCTTCCTTGAACTCCTTGGCCTTGGCCACGATCGACATGGCGATCTCGGGCCCGAGGGTCACGCAGAGCTTGATGATCTTGAGCGTCGTGGCCTTGGCCTGGATGACCAGCTTCTTGGCCTGCATCTCAAGCATGGGCTTGTAGCGGGCCGCCTGGGCTTCGAAGTCCTTCACCAGCTGTTCGGACTTCTGCTTCATCTCGGTCTCGATCTTCTCGACCGCTTCAGCGCCCTTCTGCCGGATGTCGGGGATCGTCGAGGTGTCTTCCTCGTAGCCGTTGGCCACGAAGTCGTCCTCGGCCTCCGCGTAGGCCTCCTCGCCCTTGAGCTTGAGCTCGCGGGCCTGGCTGTCGGCCTCGCGGGTCATCTCGTCCTGGGTCTTGCTCAGCTGCAGGTTGAGCTTCTCGCCCATGTCGCCGACGGCGGTGTCCGCGCCCTCGCGGGCGGCGGTGAAGCCGACCTCGACGGTCTCGCGGGTGCTGTCGAAGATCTCGGTGGTCTTGGTCTTGATCTTGTCGAGGGTGTCCTGCGCAAAGACGCGGACCTTGTCGAGCAGCCGGTTGGCTGAGTTGACCAGCAGGCTGCGTGCATCCTGCAGCAGCGTGACACCTTCGTTGATAAGGCCGTCGACGGTCTCGGTGATGAGAACGATGGCATCGTCGAGACGCTGCTTCAGGTCGGCCATCAGCTCATTGGCGAGCTGAGTGGCGTCGTTGAGCGTCTCGTTGAAAGCGGTGTCGACCTGCGTGATGACACCATTGATGGTCTTGGAGACCTTGCCGGGGACCTGCTGGAGGGCGGCAAAAAATTCTTCAAAGGTCGCGTCGATAGCGGCGACCGCCTGGGTCTCGAGCTGGGTGACCGTGGCCTTGAGCTTGGCCACCGTGTCGCTCACCAAGGTGTTGGTGATGTCCTTGAGCTCGGTGACGAGGTGCTCGATCTCGACCTGGATGTCGTCGTAGCCGGGCTTGCCCTCGTAGATCGCCTTGAACTTGCTCTCGACCAGATCAAGCGCCTGGTCGAACAGGCCGGGCAGCTGCTCTGAGAAGCGGTCGACCTGGGTCATGAGCACACCGAGTTGCTCACGGGCCGCGGTCAGCAGCTGATCCTTGATGCCGGTGACCTTGTCACCGAGCCCCTCGATCTGCGAGGTGGCCTGCTTCGACAGGCTGTCGATCTGGCCTTTGGCCTGATCGATCAGCGGATCCTTCATCTCGCGCAGCTTGGACTCGACAAGGTCGGGAATGCCCTCGACCTGGCTGAAGACAGATCGCACCGCATCGCGAGCGTTGGTCTTCAGGAACGGCCCCACCTGGCGCAGTTCGGTATCGATGGTCGTGACGGCGATATTGATGCCGTCGATGACCGTGTCCTTGGCCTTGTAGGCCACGTCCATGAAACCATTGAGTTTCTCTTGGACGGTGTCGATGACGCCATTGGTCTTTTCTTCGACCTGGACGAGGGCCAGAGACGCCTCGGCGTGGGCTTTGCCCAACGCCTCGTGTGCCTGACGACCCATCTTCGCCGGGATTGACTCCCGGGGCTCCTCGCCCTGGCCGGTGTCGGCTCCTGCTTGCATGTCTCTTCCTTCCACCCCCATGGACGCACTGCGGCGGCTCGACAATATACGAATCTCTCGGGCGATGTCCCCTTGGTGTCGCACCGGGAGGATCACAGGGGCCTCAACCCCGTGAACGGGCGTGGAAAGCCCTTTGGCGCCGACCCGTTGGATAAGGTGGGGGGGGCCGCGCAGGGCTGGCCCGCGAGGTTGCCGAGGGCCCGCCGATCGGGCACGCTCGGGGCCGTCGGTCGGGTGGGTCCTGTCGAGTGTCTCGCAGGCCGGAACCGACCGCAGCTGGAGGGGGTCGTCTTGTCGCTCAGCACCCAACCGCGTCGCGCTCAGATCTGGGGTCTGGGGATCGGCTTGCTGTGGCTGGTCGGGTGCGGGGGCGAGCCGAGCCAGCGGCTGCCCGAGCCCATCGATCAGTACGTGTGCGGGATGACCGCCGGCGAGGGCGTGGACCTGTCGCGGGTGAGCGAGCGGGCGCTGCCCGGCATCTGGCGGGTGCTCGAGGACAACGGCCGGCGCCGCTGCTGGAACGAGGCGCTGATGGTGGCCGGCCACGTCGGCGGGCCCGAGGCCTACATCCATCTGGTGGGCTTCATCGAGGCCCGCAGCGCCTCCTTCGCCCTGTCCGAGGACATGGTCTACCTGCAGACCGCGTTCCAGGCGGTGGCGCAGACGGCCCGGGTTGAGCGCACCCAGCGCAGCAGCGCGCAGGCCATCGACTACCTGGTGGAGAGCTCAGAGCCGAGCACCTGGGAGAAGCGCGCCATCGACTGGGAGCTGGACGCGGTCATGAAGCGCGAGCTGGTGCGCGTGCTGACGTCGTCCGCGGTGCAGGCCATGGGGGGGCTGAGCCACCCCCGCATCAGCGACCGGCTCAACCTGCTGGCGATGGAGGCGTCGGATCGCAACGCCTACCGCTTCAAGTACCGCGACACCGATCCGTCCACCGACGTGGCGGCCTATCTGATCAACCTGCACGTGATCCCGCCGGGGCGGGTGGCCTACGGCATGCTCGAGGCCGAGGTGCGGCTGCGGGAGATGTCGGGCAGCGCCGTCCGGTCGGACGTGCAGTCGCTGCGCGAGCTGGCCCAGGAGACCTTCGACAAGGAGCAGGCCTGGCTCGCTGCGCGGCGCGGGGAGCAGGCGTGGCTGAAGGCCATCGCCGACGCCAACGCGCTGGCGGACGTGCGGCTCAACGGCCTGCACGGGCAGCTGCGCAGCTTGAAGGATCTGCTCGACACCGCCGACGCCAAGCAGTCCATCCAGCGCGTCGAAGAGGTGATCTTCCCCGAGGGGCCGCTGCCGGTGATCGACAGCGACTTCCCCGACCAGGTGAAGTTCGTGCTCGCGGCCTGCAACACGCTCACCCAGCGCTTCGGCTCCGAGCTGGTGGCCCTGAAGCTGGTCAACCACGTGCAGGTCACCCGCGAGGCCCACGAGGCCCTCGACAAGGCGCTGCGCTCCGGCATCGGCGGGCAGGGCTTCGAGGAGGTGCTGCGGGCCCGCTCGCGGCTGCAGATCGCCCTGCGGGTGCTGGTGGCCAAGCTGATCTCGACCTACCCCGGCTACGACAAGGCCGACCGGGCCCGCCGCGACGCCATCCTGGAGCCGATCTTGAATCAAGATGAGCAGGTGGCGGGCTACATGAAGCGCCGCGTGCAGGTGCGCGACGTGGAGCCCAAGAGCGGGCAGGAGCTGGACCCTCTGGAGGAGGGCGGCGCCATCGACAAGAGCAAGACGCCCGGCATCGGCGATCCCGAGGGCCTGCGGCGCAAGATCCGCCAGCAGATGCGCGACGAGACCAGCCGCTGAGGTGAGGGCGCTGCGCGGCGTCCTTCGGCGCCAGCCTGCGCTTTCTGTCATGCTGCCCGGTGTTCATCCCCCCTGACGTGTGAGGTCTGTGATGAGGTTCGAGCCGCTGCGTGCGTTGGGTCCGCTTTGGCTTCTCGCCATCTTGGCGGCGCTGCTGGTGCCGGTGGGGTGCGGGGACGACGGGGGCAGCAAGTCGGCCACGTCGGGGATCAACGGCCCGTGCACGGCCAACCGCGACTGCGAGGCCGGCGTCTGTGCCAACCCCATCGGCGGGCAGGGGCGCTGCAAGGTGGTCTGCCAGACGGCGGGCGAGCCCTGCGCGGACGGCACGCTGTGCTACGAGACGGTCACCATGGAGGGCGCACCGGTCAACGTCTGCACGCTGTCCGGCTGCACCAACCGCGACTGCGGCCTCAACGAGTACTGCGACGTCGTCCGGCTGCGCTGCGTGTGCCAGGACGGCTTCGTGGACGTCGAGGGGCGCTGCCGGATCTGCGCCGATGAGAACCGCAACACCGACTGCGAGCTGCCCCAGGCCCCCGGCTGCGGGTGCGTGGATCTGCGCGGCCGGGACCTGTCGGGCAGCACGGTGTCTGCCGAGGATCTCAGCGGCGCGCTCTACGACGAGACCACCACCTTCCCGACCGGGTTCGACCCCACGCTCCAGGGCATGCTCGGGCCCGGGGCCGATCTGGCCGGGCGCGATCTGTCGAACGCGAAGCTGGCGGGGGTCAACCTGTCGCAGGCGAACCTGGCGGGCGCCAACCTGGCCCAGACCGATCTGAACGGGGCGAACCTCGAGGGCGCGAACCTCAAGGACGCCAACCTGAGCGGCGCCGATCTGTCGAACGCCAACCTCGCGGGCGCCGATCTGGCGGGCGCGGATCTGTCGAACGCCAACCTGGACGGCACCAACCTGAGCGGCGCCAACCTCAACGGGGCGACCCTCGCGGGCGCCAACGTCGGCGACGCCGAGGGCGAGCTGCCCGCCTGGGTCGAGGCGTCGGTGGACGGCGACGGGCGGGTGCGCGCCGCCGTGCTCGCGCAGAAGGTCAAGGATGGCTTCGAGGATCTCGAGGGCGCCAACCTGGCGAACACCGACCTGGCCGGCGCGGATCTGGCGGGGAAGAACCTCAACGAGGCCAACCTGGAGAACGCCGAGCTGCAGGGGGCGGACCTGAGCGGCGCCCAGCTCGCGGGCGCCAACCTCACCAACGCCGAGCTGAGCGGCGCGGCCTTCTACGATCCCGAGACCGAGACGGCGGCCAACCTCGCGGGGGCCAGGCTGCTGGGCGCCAACCTCACCAACGCCGACATGCGCGAGGTGGATCTGAGCAGCGCCAACCTCACCGGCGCGTGGGCCAGCGATCGGCTGTGCGGGGGCCGGGACGTGGGCTGCCGCGACCAGAACCCCTGCCAGCTCGGCACCTGCGGGCCCAACAACCCCGAGGTGCAGCTGAAGCTCAACAACGCCACCGCCACGGGGGCGATCATGGTCGGGGCCTCGTTCCCCGGCGCCCAGCTGTCGGATCTGGTCATCGAGGGCGCCGATCTGACCCGCGCCGATCTGGAGGACGCCCAGCTGGTCAACGCCAACGCCCGCGACGCGAAGCTCGACAGCGCGAGCATCGTGGGCGCGGACTGGACCGGGGCCACCCTGAGCCGGGCGGATCTGCGGCGCACGGTCATCGGGCCGGGGACCCGCTTCGACGAGGCGGATCTGAGCGAGGCGCGCCTGAACAACCGGGTGCTGAACGGGGTGACCTTCGTGGGCGCCAACCTGACCGGCGCTCAGCTGGGCGGGGCCAACCTGCGCGGCGCCCAGATGGACCGCGCCAGCCTGGGCCGGGCGGATCTGCGGGGCGCGGCCCTGGGCTGCTGCCGCGAGAGCGGGGTGACCTGCGGGCCCTGGTTCGTGGGCCCCGAGCAGGCCTGCCAGCCGGTGCGGCTGCCGGCCGCCGATCTCGCGGGCGCCGACTTCCGCACCTCGGGGCGGCGCACGGATCTGGTGGATCTGGACTGCCGCAACCTGAGCGTCAGCGAGGCCAAGTTCCAGGGCGCGCTGATGACCCGCACCGACCTGCGCGGCGCGAACGCCCGGCTCGCGAACTTCACGGGCGTGAACCTGACGACGGTGCGCCTCACCGGCGCCAACCTCAGCCAGACCCGGCTGGTGTCGGCGGACCTGTCGGGGCAGTTCCTCGAGGGCGCCAACCTGCAGGGCGCGACCCTCACCGGCGCCAACCTCGAGGGGGCCCGGCTGGCCGACGCCAACCTGAGCCAGGCGTGGCTGGAGAGCGTGTTCCTGGATGACGTGAACATGGACCGCGCGGTGCTGGACTCCGCGACGGTCATCGGCGTGGTGGGCACCCTGAACGCGCCGGTGTCGATGGTGGAGGCCGTGCTGACGAACGTGGTGTTCGACCGCACGGATCTGACCTACGCCGACTACTGCCGCGCGAACTTCGAGGCGGCGGTGTTCATCAACGCCCGCTTCAACCGCACGATGCCCTGGGTCGAGGCCGGGGTCGGCGACGATCAGGCGTGGCGCCAGGAGAACCTGGTCAGCGCGCTCAAGGGCGCCTCGCCCCCCTCGGATCTGTCGTGCGCGCGCCTGGTGGGGGCCGATCTGAGCGGCGCCCAGCTGCGCACGCGCTCGGCGTTCAACCGCGCGCTGCTCAAGCAGGTGACCGCCGGCCGCAACGATCTGGGCCAGGGCTTCAGCGCCACCGAGGCCAACTTCGCCGGCGCGCAGCTGGTGGAGTCCGACTTCACCGGCGCCGTGCTGACCGGGGCCAGCTTCCTGGGCACGACCTTCTCGAAGAGCGTCATGACCGAGGCGGACATGAGCGACGGCGTGTTCACGAACGCGCAGATCAGCGAGACGGTGTTTTTGAACTCGAAGCTGCGCCGCGCCAACCTCGCCGGGCAGGCCCTGGCGGGCGCCGATCTGGGCGGCGCCGATCTGACCGAGGCCGATCTGCGCGGCGCCAACCTGTTCGGCGCGGCCCTGCGGGGCGCGCGGCTCGTGAGCGCAAACCTGGTGGGCGTCAACGGCCAGCGCGCCGACGCGAGCAACGCGAACTTCCTGGGCGCCAACAGCGACGGGGTGCAGTGGGCCGAGGCCAACCTGTCGGGGGCCAACCTGAGCGCCGCGACCTTCACCAACTGCACGCTCACGAGCGCCAACTTGGCCGGCGCGGTGCTGGTGCAGGCCAACCTCACCGGCTCGGATCTGGCGGCCGCCGGGCTGCGCGGCGCGAGCGTGCACGGCGTCAACCTGACGGACGTGAACCTGGCCGGCGCGGATCTGACCGACGCCCTCGGGCGCCCGGCGCAGTTCGTGAACACCGATCTGAGCGGGGCCAACCTGTGCGGCGTGCTCTGGGGCCAGTTCGACCGGAACCTGGCGATCTGGGAGGGCGTGGTGCTGACGCCCGCGACCATCTGCCCCGACAAGAACGAGGCGAACGAGTGCACCACCACGGCGGCCACCGCCGGCACCGGCGACGCGCTGACCTGCAAGCTCTTCGGCCTGCCGCCCCTGGGCGCCGGCGCCAGCCTGGATGGCGTGGATCTGAGCGGCGAGGATCTGTCGAACGTGGATCTGCAGGGCTCGAACCTGTCGGGGGCCAACCTGGCGGGCGCGGTGATCGGCGACGCCGAGGGCGCGTCCTTCGTGGGCACCGATCTGAGCGGGGCGCGGATCCTGCCCGGGGCCAACCTGCGCGGGGCGAACTTCACCGAGGCGGTGATGACCAACGCCATCATCGGGGTGGGCGCCGACATGACGGGCGCCAACCTGCGCCGCGCCGAGCTGCGCGGGGCCACGCTGACCCAGGTGATCCTGAACGCCGCCGATCTGACGGAGGCCCGGCTGGCCGGCGCTGATCTGAGCGCCGTGTCGGCCCAGCGCGCGGTGTTCGTGGGCGCCATCATGAGCGGGGCCAACCTGACGGGGGCGAACCTGTCGAACGCCATCCTCAACGAGGCCGAGCTGACGGGGGCCAACCTGAGCGACGCGCTGCTGGTGGAGGCCCGCGGCAGCGGCATCAAGCTGGGCGGCGCGCGGCTGGTGAACACCAACCTGACCGACGCCGAGCTGACCGGCGGCGATCTCACGGCGGCGCGCCTGAGCGGTGCGCGCTTCACCGGCACGGGCTTCAACGGCGCGAACCTGGTGGACGCCGTGGGCGTGCCGTCGGACTTCCAGCGGGTGGACTTCAGCGGCGCGAGCCTGTGCGGCGTGGTGTGGGGCACCGGCAACCCCGAGGCCCAGTGGGTGGACGCGGTGTTCAGCGCCGACACCATCTGTCCGCCCAAGGATGACAACGGCGACTGCCAGATCACCGCGGGCGTGCTCACGCACTGCAACCTGTTCGGCGGCGCCAGCGTGGTGGAGCCGGGCGCCGATCTGGTGGGGGCCGATCTGCGCGGGGCCGATCTGGAGGGGCGCAGCCTCGCCGGCGCGGATCTCGCCACGGCCGATCTGACCGGCGCCAACCTGCGCGGGGCGGATCTGCGCGGCACCAACCTGAGCGGGGCCGGCCTCGACGGCGCGGATCTCACGGGCGCGCTGTTCGACGGCGCGAACTTCGAGGGGGCCAACCTGTCGCGGGCGCTGGGGCCGCTGCCCGCCTGGGTGCGCGCCGGCATGAACAACGCGGGCGTGTTCGCCCTGCGTACGCTGGAGACGGCCATCGTGAACGGCACGGTGCAGGATCTCACCGGCGCCCGGCTCGTCGGGGCCCGGCTGATCGGGGTGGATCTGCGGGGCCGGATCTTCACGCGGGCCTGGCTCAACGGCGCGCGGCTGACCCGCAGCCAGCTGGCCGGGGCCAACTTCGACCGCGCCGATCTGACGGGCGCCGATCTCACGCTCGCCCTGCTGTTCGACGAGGCGGCCCAGGTGGCGGTCTCGGCCGTCGGCGCCACCGCCCAGGGCATCAACCTGACGGGCGCCGACGCCCGCGGGCTGATCATGACCCAGGCGAACTTCAGCGAGGCCTTCGCCGGCGACGGGCTGTGCCAGAGCGGCGTGGGCTGCACCACCGCCGGCGTGCACGGCTGCCTGGTGGGCCTGTGCAGCGCCGACGACGCCCTGCAGGTGCGCCTCGACGGGCTCCAGGCCACCGAGGCCTCGCTGCGCGGCGCGCTGCTGGCCGGCGCGCCGCTGGTGAACGCGGTGCTGACGGGCGCCAACCTGGGCGCCACCGATCTGCGGGGCGCCAACCTCAACGCGGTGCAGGCGGCCCGGGCCGCCTTCGGCGGCGCGAACCTGCGCGGGGCGAACCTGCGCGGGGCCGTGCTCACCCAGGCGCGGCTGCAGAGCGCGCTCATCGGCTGCTGCGTCGACGGCAACCAGTGCCGCGATCGGCAGGCGCCCGCAGGCTGCGTGCCGGCCGACGTGCGCGACGCCCTGCTGACCGACGTCGATCTGTCGAACCAGTCGGGGCCGACGGATCTGTGGGGCCTGGACCTGCGGGGGATGGTGCTGGACGGCGTCATCGCGAACGGCGCGGTGTTCGGGCCCACCGATCTGCGCGGCGCCCAGCTGCCCGGCGCCCAGCTCCAGGGCGTCGATCTGCGGCGCACCCGGCTGGCCGGCGCGGGCATGCCCAACGCCGATCTGGCGGGCGCCTCGCTGGAGGGGGTGAGCTGGAGCCAGGCCGATCTGTCCGGGGCGAACCTGGTGGGGGCGAACCTCAACGGGGCTCAGCTGGCCGGCGCGCGCATGGTCGGCGCGCTGGTGGGCGCCGAGACCGCCCGCGGGGTGACCCGGCTGTCGGACACCGACCTGGCTGGCGCCGATCTGACCCGCGCGACCCTGCGGGGCAGCCTGGGCAGCGCCGGCCGGCTGCTCAACCTGCGCGGCGCCGTGCTGCGGGACTCGACCCTGAGCGGCGCGAGCTTCGCCAACGTGGACTACTGCCGCACCGACCTGGAGGGCGCCGCGATGGACGGCGTGGAGGTCAACGCCAACCTGCCCTGGCTGGTGGCGGGCCGGGGCGCGGACGGGGTCTTCACCGCCGCACAGCTGGTGGTCACCCTGCAGACCGTGCCGCCCGCGTCGCTGCGCTGCATGCGGCTGGTCGGGCTGGACCTGCGCGGCGCCAACCTGACGGGCGCTCAGCTCACCGACGCCGAGCTGGTGGACGTGCGCTTCGGGCTCACCGACGGCGGCTCGGCCACCCGGCTGGGCGCCGCGCAGCTGGGCTTCGCCACCCTCACCCGGGTGGATCTGTCGGGCGCCGTGCTGACCGGCGTGGACTTCTCGTCGACCCAGCTGGCCGAGGTGATCCTCACGGGCGCGAACCTGACCAACGCCAGCCTGGCCGGGCAGGCGCTGCCCGAGGCCGATCTGCGCCACACCACCCTGGTGCGGACGAACTTCACGGGGGCGGTGCTGACGGGCGCCCAGTTCGATGGCAGCCCGATGTCGCTGGTGAACTTCACCGACGCGCAGGTGGCCGAGGCGTCCTTTGTGGGGGCGGGCCTGGAGCAGGCGGTGGGGCTGCGGGCCCAGCTGTCGCAGGCGGACTTCAGCAACGCCAGGTTGGTCCAGGCCAACCTGACCTCGGCGGATCTCAGCGGCGCGACCCTCACCGGCGCGGTGCTGGATGAGGCCAACCTGACCGACGCGATGCTGGCCCAGGTGGAGGCCGCCGGCGCGAGCCTGCGCGACATCACCGCGAACGGGACCCGCTTCAACGGCGCGGTGCTGGACGGCGTGCGCTTCGACGCGGACGGCGCGGCCAGCACGGCCCGCGGCGCGGTGTTCGTGCAGGCGTCGCTGCAGGGCGCCGCGCTGCGCGGGGTGGACCTGACCGACGCGGTGTTCGACGCCGCCGATCTGAGCCGGGCGGATCTGAGCGGGGCGCTGCTGCTCCGGGCGCAGATCGAGGGCGCGGTGCTCGATCGCGCGCGGCTGTCCACGGCCAACCTGGCCCAGGCGTCGCTGGCGTCGAGCAGCCTGCGCGGGGCCATCGTGGCCGGCGCGCTGCTCAACGGCACGTCGCTGGCGCGGGTGGATCTGACGGACGCGGTGGGCCAGCCGGCGACCTTCGCGGCGGTGGATCTCAGCGACGCCAACCTGTGCGGCACGAGCTGGCACGTGCTCAACGACGATCTGACCGCGGTGGCGCTCACGGCGACGCAGACCGCCGGCACCATCTGCCCGCCCCGCACCGATGGGCTCTGCGCCGACTCGGCGGGGGTGGACGGCTGCGAGCTGTTCGCGACGGATCTGGCGGCGGCCGACGCGCCGGTGGATCCCGGCGCGGGCGGCGGCCTGCCCGTGCCCTGATCGGCCGAGGGCCGCGCGGGCTACTCCAAGAGCTCGATGCGCGGCGCAGCGGTCGCCGGGGCCGCCGGCCCCGGGCCGGGCGCCTCGCCCACGCCAAAGGCCCGCCCCTCCCGCTCATCCAACAGCTGCAAGCGCACCGTCGGCGGCGCCGCGGGGGCGGCCTGCGTCGGCGGGGCGGCCACTGCTGAGGGCGCAGGGGCCGGCGCGGGCGCCTGGGTGGGGGCCACGCGAGGGGCCGGGGCCGGGCGTCGGACCGGCGGGCGGGGCCGGGGGGGGGCCACCGCCGGGGCCCGCGGCCGCAGGGTGACGGCCTCGCGGGCCGTCGCCCCGGGCGCCAGATCGACGGTGAGCGTCGCCGGCTCGGCGCCGGGGTGGGCGAGGGTGAAGGTGGCCCGGCCGGCCGGCCGGGTGAGGGTCAGGGGGGTCTGCCCGAGGAGGGCGCCCTCGGGGTCGCGCAGGTTGGCCCCTGGCGGGGTGCTGGTCACGGTGAGCGTGGCCGGCGCGGGGGCCGCGGCGTCGAGGGGGGGGCCCAGATCCGCCGCCGCGGGGGGCGGGGCCGCCACGGCGGCGGGCTGGGCCACGATCGTGGGCTCGGCGGGCGAGCCGCGCGGGGGCGGGGGGGGCGGGGCCACCGGGCCGTTGCCCAGCACCACCGGCTGCGGCGGGGCGGCGGGCTCAGGGGCGCGGGGCCAGGCCCACCACACGCCCACGGCCGCGGCCAAGCCGGTCAGCGCGACGGCGCCTACGGCGCGACGCCGCCGGTGGTCGGGTGCCGGGGCGGGCGCGCCCACCGGCTGCACCCGGCTGATGGAGGCGGAGTCCTCGCTGAGCGCGCCGGTGATGCCGAGCCGCCGCTGGATCTGCCGCAGCGCGCGGCGCATCTCGGCCGCGCTCGCGTAGCGCGCGTCGGGGCGCTTCGCGAGGGCGCGCATCACCACCGGCTCCAGCTCAGCGGGGCAGCTCAGGCCCGGGCGGGCCTCCTGGAAGCTGGGCGGGGCGCTGTGCACGTGGTGCATGAACAGCGCGCTGTGGTCGCGCTCGGTGAAGGGCAGCCGCCCGGTCAGCAGCCGGTAGAACACCACGCCGAGGGCGTAGAGATCGCTGCGCTGGTCGACGGGGCCGCCGGTGATCTGCTCCGGGGCCATGTACTGCGGGGTGCCGCAGATCTGGCGGGCGGTGGTGATCTCCTCGTGGGGCTCGTCGTCGGGGCCGGGGGGGCCGCTGTCGACGGATCGGGCGATGCCGAAGTCGAGCACCTTCACGAAGTCGGGGTCGTCGTTGCGCGGGGTGAGGAACAGGTTGCCCGGCTTGATGTCGCGGTGCACCACCTGCCGGCGGTGGGCGTGGTCGAGCGCCTTGAGGATCTGGTCGGTGATGTGCAGCGCGCGCTCGAAGGGCAGCGGGCCGCGCTGCACCACGGCCTGCAGGGTGTGGCCCTCGAGGAGCTCCATCACCAGGTACAGGTGGCCGTCCGGCGTGCGGCCGTAGTCGTGCACTACGGTGATGTTGGGGTGGTTGAGCTTCGAGGCGATGCGGGCGCCACGGGCGAAGCGGTCGGCGGCCTCGGGGGTGGTCGGCGGGAGCAGCTTGACCGCCACGGGGCGGTCGACGGGGGCCTGCATGGCCAGCCAGACCGTGCTGTTCATGCCGCCCACGCCGATCAGCTCACGCAGGGCGTAGCGGCCGCCCACCACCTCGCCGGTGAGATCGGCCACCAGCCGGCGTTGGTCCTGTGGGCAGCGCGCCAGGGCCGCGGGGTAGCGGGTCCGGCAGCGCGGACAGACGCGGCCGCGCGGGCGCTCCGGCGGCGTCACCGCGCGGCGTCCGGGGCGGCCTCGGGCGCCCCGGCGTCGGGCGCCCCGGCGTCAGGCCCGTCGGCGGGGTCCTGGTCGGGCCCGTCGGCGGCCACGGGCGCGCGGTACTCGCCGGTGGAGGTGAAGATCGTGTTGAGGGACACCACGTCGCCGCTGTCGAGATCGAAGCGCCACGCCTCGATGTCGGCCGGCGCCTCGCCCTTGGCGTCGAAGTCGAGGGCGCCGCTCGCCCCCACGTAGTCGATGCTGGCGCCGGCCTGGGCCAGCAGCAGGCCGAGGCCGCGGTTGAAGTCGGTGGGGCCCGCGCTGACGGGCTCACCCGCCGACAGGCGCGCGAGCTGACCGGCGAGGGCCGGGCCGCTGAGCGGGCCGAGGTCGAGCTGGGCGCCCACGGCGAAGCCCAGCAGGTACAGGGCGTCGTAGGCCTGCGCGTTGAACACCCCGGGCTCGCTGCCCCACTGGGCCTCGTAGCGCCGCGCGAAGGCCTGGTAGGTGTCGCCGGCGGGGGCGGCGGGGGCGGTCCCGACGGCCGCGCGCAGGGCCGCGGGGTCGTTGACCTGCGCCAGCAGCTCCCGATCTTTGGTGCCGTCGGTGAGGATCAGCCGGGTGATGCCCGCCAGGGCCGCCAGGTTGACGAGCTGCACGCCGTCCGACACGAAGGCCACCAGCACCAGGGCGTCGGGGGCGAAGGCCTGCACCTGGCTGAACAGGCTGGCCAGATCGCCGGCGCCCGCGGCCTCTTCGTAGCGGCGGTTGAAGTAGGTGTCGTCGTCGCAGGGGCGGGCGGCGCACAGGCTGCTGCGGATGGCCTCGGTGAGGCCGTTGCCGTAGGTGTCGTTGCGGTTGAGCACGGCCACCCGCGACAGGCCCTCGGCCTGCAGGTAGGCGCTGATGGCGCGGCCCTGGATGGCGTCGCTGGGGGCGGTGCGCCACAGCAGGTTGGCGTCCTGCTGGTCGGTGAGCGCGGGGCTGGTGGCCGAGGGGCTGATGAGCAGCGTCTCGCGGGCCAGGGCGACCTCGGTGAGCACCTGCAGGGTGGCCGAGCTGGCCGCCGGGCCGATGATCGCCGGCACCCGGGCGGCGTCGATGAGCCACGTCGCCGCTTGCACCGCCTGGGCGGGATCGGTGCCGGAGTCGCAGGCCACCAGGGCCAGCCGCTTGCCGCCCACGCCGCCGCTCTGGTTGATCTCGTCGGCGGCCAGGAAGACCGCGCGCTCCATGGGCGGGCCCACGGCGCCGAGGGCGCCGGTGATGGGCAGGATGAGGCCCAGGCGCACGGTGTTGTCGCCCCAGGCGTCCGCGGCGTCGACGCCATAGACCCCGTTGCACATGGGCGGCAGCGTCGGCGGCCACGCGCCGGGCCCGGCGTCCGCGGCGCCCCCCGTGGCGTCGGCGACGCACAGGCGCTGCACGCAGCGCAGGCCGGGATCGCAGGCGCTGTCGTCGGCGCACTCGTCGTCGAAGTCCAGCCCGAGGGAGCAGGCGGTCAGGGTCGCCAGCAGGGCCGCCAGCGCCCCGTGGGCAGCGATGGACGCCGCGCGGCGCCCCCGGCGCGCGCTCACCATGTGGTGCCCCCGATCCACGCCAGCGCGCCCCGGCCATCGGCGGTGGGGGCGAGGCCGGCCGTGGTGTCGGCGCTGCGGCCGGTGGTCCACACCACGATGAGGCCGGTCAGCGCGAGGGCGCCGCCGGCGGCGAGGAGCACGTCGGCCGTCAGGGCCTGGGTCTCGCCGTCTTCGCGCAGGGCGAGCTTCTGGGAGAGGTCCCGGCTGTCGGCGAAGTCCTTCTGGGTGCCCTGGGCCACCAGCGCCATGACGCCGCCGGCCACCAGGGCCGCGCCGCCGACGCCCACGGTGGTCCAGCCGATGAGCGGGCCCGCGCCGGCGCTGGGGCGGGGCGCGGGCACCACCTGCCCGGTGATGACCCGGGGGGGCGGCTGCTCGGCCGGGGCGGGCTCGGGCAGGGCCACCGCGGCGGCCTGGCGGGCCTGCTGCGCACGCTTGAGCTGCTGCAGCCGCTGGGTAGCCCGCACGGCCGCGGCCGGATCGGCGTCCGGCGAGCCGATGTAGCGGCGGTAGAAGCTCATGGCCAGCTCGGGCTCGGTGAGCTTGCGGTCGTAGATGAGGGCCACGTTGTAGAGGAGCGCGGCGGCCGGGGCGAGGCGGTAGGCCTCGAGGTAGAGCTCGACGGCCCGGGCGTGATCACCGGCGGTGTACGCGGCGCGGGCCTCGGCGGCGCGGGCCTCCACCGCGGACTGGGCCGCCGGGGGCTGGGCCGCCGAGGCCGCGGGCGGCGGCGCCGCGCACACGGGGGCCGCCGTCAGCGTCGCTGCCGAGAGCAGGGCGGCGGCCCAGGCTGCGCGGGCGGTGGTCGGACGCATGGTTCACCCTCCGCCGGCATGGTAGACCCGGACCCTGGCCGTGTCGACCAAGGCGCCCACGGGCGGTCGGCGCGGTCCGCGGTCCGCCGGCGCCGCTGCGCCCCCTCGCCTTGGAGGTCCCATGTCGACGCTGCCATCCCCCCCCGACGTGCTGCCCCATCGCCCGCCGTTTCTGTATCTGGATCAGGTGCTTGTGGCCGATCTCGAGGCGGGGCGCTGCGTGGCGGAGCGCACCTTCCCGGCCGAGGAGCCCTTCTTCGCCGGGCACTTCCCAGGCGCCCCCGTGGTGCCCGGGGTGATCCTGGTGGAGGCCCTGGCGCAGACCCTCGCCTACCTGGCGCTGACCCAGCACCCGGGCCAGACCGTGCTGCTCACGGGGGTGGACGGCTGCCGGATCCGGCGGCCGGTGCGGCCCGGCGAGACGGTGACGTTGAGCATCGAGGTGGAGCGGCAGCGCCTGGGAATCGTGCAGGCCAAGGGGGTGGCCCGGGTGGGCGAGGCCCTGGTCTGCGAGGCGCGGCTGCGGGGGTGGATCGGGGCGCTGCCTGCGGCGGAGTGAGCGGGCCGCGGGGCCCCGAGGGCAGGGCCCCGGCGCGGGGCCCCGGGCGGGCTACTTGAGCTCGGCGATGGCCTTGTCGAGCTTGTCGACGATGCGCTTGTCGGTGCCGACGGGATCGGCCTTGCCGTAGGCCGCCTTGGCCTTCTCGAGGTCGGCCTTCTGGGCGCCGAGCTTGGTCATGGCGTCCACGCCGCTGGAGCGGGCGAGCCAGTTGGCGTCCTTGTCGCCCACCACGCTGCCCAGCACGTCGATGAGCGCCTGCTTCTTGAACCAGGGCGCGTTCTCCTGGAAGCGCGCCTGCTTGGCCCACTCCATGGCGGGGATCGCCGTCCACGGCGGGTGCACGTTGGAGCGCGGGGTCTTCTTGAGCAGGGCCAGGGTGAGGCGGTAGGCCTGCTCGCTGGGCTTGGCGTGGGCCACCGGCGACGACCACATGCTGATGATGCCGCGGAAGCAGGCGCTGTAGCGCTTGCCGTCCTCGCCCGGGGTCTTGGTGAGCTTGGTGAGCAGGGGCAGCACCCGCTCGTCGGCCCGCTCGCCCAGGCGCCGGCACGCGTAGTTGCGCACGTCGGCCTCGGGGTCCTTCTCGACCAGCTCCATGGCCTTCTCGAGGGTGTCGGTGGTGCCCTTGGCCCAGGTGCTCGTCAGCGCGCTGACGACCTCCATGCGCACCTTCGGATCGGCGTGGCCCGCGTTGGCCAGCATCAGCTCGCGCACGGCGTCGTTCTTGGCGATGGCGCTGGCGACGGTGCGCAGCATCTGCTTGAGCACCTCGGGGTGCTTCTCGGCCTTGGCGGCGTCGATGATGAGGTTCTGGCTGTCGGCGCTGGTGCCGAAGATCGAGCCCATCAGGCTGGCGGCCTGGATGCGCACGGCCGGGTGGGCGTGGGCGATGTGCTTCTTGCCCAGGCCGGCCATGGCGCCGCCCCAGTCCTTGACGAGGGTGCCCCGGTTCTTGCGGGTCTCGCGCAGCGCCTTGTACGCCGGGCACTTGCGGTCGATGCCGCTGTCGGTGACCTCGCACTCGGTGAGCTTGAGCATGAGGGCCTCGTAGGCCTCCACCGTGATGCCCTGGCCGTCGCCCTTCGCGAGGGCCTCGACGCCCTTGGCGGCGTCGATGAGGGGATCCACCCCCTTGATCTGCGTGGCGGCCGAGGCGGCGGCCTTGCCGAGCGCGTCCTTGGCCGCGCTGGGGGCCGCGCTGCCTGCGGCCTGGCTGGCGGCCTGGCTGGTGGCCCCCTTGGCGGGCGTCTCGCCGCCCTGCTTGTCGCCACAGCCCCACCCGAGCGCGGCCACGGCCACGGCGACGGTCAGCATCTTGCGCATCTCACCCTCCATCGATGGCGCCCGCATGCACGGGCGGCCGCGAGTATTGGAACCCACCGCGTCACTGTCAACGTGCGGCCCCGCTGGGCCGCGCCCCGCGGGGGCGTCAGTGCAGATCGGGGCGCTCGTCGAAGAGCGCCCCGACGCGGCCAGACCAGCGCACGAGCGCGGCGCGGTCGGGGCGCCGGGGGGCCCGGCGGTAGAGCGCGAGCGCCCGGGGCATGCGGGCCAGCGCCGCCGCGACGTGGCCGGTGAGCCGCGGGGCGCGCAGGGCGCCGCCGAGCACCCGCAGCACCTCGCCCGGGTGGGGCGCGATGAGGCGCTGCTCGAGGGCGGCCCGGCTGCTGGAGGGCCCCATGAGCCCGTTGGCCATCAGCTGATCGGTCTCTTCGCCCGTGAGCCCCTGGGTGGCGCGGCGGAACAGATCGTAGCTGGCCAATAGCCCGCCCCAGCGGCGCTGGAAGCTCGCCTGGTAGGCCCAGACGGCGGCCTCACTGCCAGGATCGGCCGCGGCCAGCGCGGCCTCGGCCAGCAGGCGGGCCGCCATCATGCCGATGCCGATGCCCGAGCCGTGGGCCGAGAACACCTGGCAGGCCGCGTTGCCCAGCAGGGCCACGCCAGGGGCGCCCAGGCGGTCGTAGGGGCGGCGCAGCGGGATGGCGCCCGCGCCGCCGAACCGCCGCTCGCCGATCCACGGGTGGGCCTGGGCGAGGTCGCGCAGGATCGCGGGGCCGCTGCGGTGCGCGGGCAGGGCGATGGCGCCCGCCAGCAGCTCGACCTCGTCGCCGTCGGGGGACAGGCCCAGGTTGGCGGTGGAGTAGCCGCCGTCGAGGCCCACGGTGGAGCGCAGATCCCCCGGCCGCAGGCCCCACGCGGCGAAGGCGGCGCGGGCGGCGTCGGGATCGTCGACGGCGTGCACCGCCTGCGCGGCGGAGCAGACGTGCTCGGGCGGGGTGGGCGGGCAGTCGGCGAGGAGCGCCGGCACCCGGCTGCGCACCGCCCCCGCCAGGCCCGTGGCGTCCACGATGAGCCGCGCGCGCAGGGGCAGCGGCTCGCCGTCGAGGTGCAGGGTCACGCCCGTGGGCCGCCCCGCGGGATCGAGGGGGACGTCCACCACGCGGGCCGGCGCGATGAGCCGGGCGCCGGCGCCCACGGCCAGCCCCTGCAGGCGCCGCACCAGCAGCCGCATGTCCACCGCCCACACGGGGTTGGGCGACAGCCGCACGCGCTCGATGCCCGCCAGGCCACAGATGGAGAACGCGCCGCCGGTGGGCCGCAGCTCGGGGGCCTGGGGCGCGGGCACCTGGGCCTCGTCGAACATCCAGGGGGGCACGCCATTGATCCACCGCGCGCCCGCGGCGTCCGGCCGCCGATGATCGATGAGCGCCACCCGCGCGCCGCCGCGGGCCAGGTGCCAGGCGGCGGTGGCGCCAGCGGTGCCGGCGCCGACGACGATGACGTCGAGGGCGGTGTCGTTCATGGGGCGGAGCCTGCCACTCGGGCGCCCTGGGGGCCAGCCTGCGGCGCGGGCGGGGGGTCGTTCGTGGGGATCGGCTGCAGGGCGGCCCACAGGGCCTGCGCGGCCGGCGGGCGGGGGCCCTCGGGCAGCCGCACGGCGCGGTAGGTGACGGGCGGCAGCCAGCGGATGGGCCGGCGGCGGGTGCCGGCGGGGGAGGGCACGCAGTCGTTCACCACCGCGGCGCCCAGGCCGAGGGCCACGAAGCGCAGGGTGAGCGGCCAGCCGCGGGCCTCGACGGCGACGCGCCACGGCACGGCGGCGAGGGCCTCGTCGAGGCGGGCGCGCAGGGGCCGGCCGGGGGGCGGCACCACCAGGGCGCAGCCGGCCAGGGCCTGTGGGGTGACGGGCCCGGCCTCGGCGGCCAGCGGGTGATCGGCGGGCACCTGCAGCACGGGGTGCGTGACGCAGAGCACGGCGGTGTCGAGATCGGCGGGCGGCGGCGCCGGGGTCACCGCGACGTCCGCGGCGCCCGTGCGCAGGGCGTGCAGCGCGCCCTCGGCGTCCGCGACGTCGCAGACCAGGCCGCCCGGGAGGTCGCGCAGGCGGTCGGCCAGCACATACAAGAAGGCGCCCTCGCCCGCGCTCAGGCGGGCCGGGCGGGCGTGGGTCTGGCCCTGCAGCCGTGCGCTCAGGGCCGCCGCTGCGTCAAACTGGGCGCGGGCGTAGGCCCAGACCTGGGCGCCGGCGTCGGTGAGGATCAGCGCCCGGCCGGCGCGGCGGTAGAGGGGCGCGCCCAGGGCCTCGCCGAGCTGGTTGATCTGCGCGTGCAGGGCCGGCTGGGACAGGCCCAGGGCCCGCGCGGCGTGGGTGAAGTTGAGGTGCTCGGCGAAGACCGCGAAGGCGCGCAGGCGGTCGGCGTTGGGCAGGGTCGGCGGGAGTGTCATCAGCTATTCTGATAGCACATCTGAAATGACTCGTTCTGCTGGAGTGCTGTGGCCGTCAAGTTGGGGGCGTCCAACCCCTGAAGGAGGTGACCGATGAACCGACACTTGACCCAGCGCAGCAAGCGCCTGTCGTGGCTCCTGCGCCACGGCGCCTTTGAGGCCCGCGTCGACATGGACGCCGCCGGCTACGTGCCCATCGAGCAGGTGCTCGCCCACACCCGGCTGCGGCGCAGCGAGCTGGCCGAGATCGTGGCCCAGAACAACAAGGCCCGCCTGCAGGTGCTGGGGGACCGCATCCGGGCGTGCCAGGGCCACTCGCCCACGGGCACGCCCGTGACCGCCGAGGCGCTGGAGGCGACGTGGATCCGCTGGGCCGGCGGTGGGCCCATCTGGCACGGGACCCGGGTGGAGGCGCTGGCGGCCATCGACGCCGACGGCCTGCTGCCCGGGCGGCGCACCCACGTGCACCTGGCGGAGGCCCTGGACTCGACGGTGGGCAAGCGGGCCGCCGTCGCCGTCATGCTGGCGGTGGATCCGGGGGTCGCCGCCGCGGCGGGCTGCCCGGTGTTCGTGGCGCCCAACGGGGTGCTGCTGGCGCGGCGGGTGCCCCGCGCGGCCATCGTGGGCGCCCGGCCCATGACCCGCGCCGCCTGCGCCCAGGCCGAGGCGATCCATGGGCGCTTCGGCGCCGCCTGAGGGCCCCAGCGGGCGGGTGACGTCGAGGGAGAGCGGAGCAGAGAAAAGGGGGCCCGGGGCCGATCACCGAAGAGGGAGGGAGGGGATTTCGACGGTGATCGGGCCCGGGTGGGGCTCACCCGGCGCGAAGGGGGAGAAGGCGCCGGTGGGGGTGTGAGCCACCCAGTGAGACTCAGGCGCGGGATGGGGGGAGCGTCCTGTTGGGGGGTCGGACTGTGTCGCGCCTGCGTCTCGTAGGGGTAAACGAGACGGGCCTCGGGGTTGTTCCGGCGCCGGCCAAAAAAGTGCGCGGCCCCCGAAAAAGTGCCCCGGTCAGCGGCCCGAGCGCTTGAACAGGAAGGGGTAGCGCACGACCACCACCCCCCGGCCACGGGGCGCTGGGAAGGCGGTGCGCTTGAGCTGGGCCACCAGGCAAGCCTCGACCTCGGCGTGGCCCAGGGTGGACTCGTCGATCAGCGCGGCGATGACCGCGCCGTCCGGGCCGATGGTGAAGCGGGTGCTGACCTTGCCGTTGAGGTCGGCCTCGCGCTGCAGGGCCCGCTCGTAGCACACCCGGAAGCGCGCCCGGTTGCGGCGGATGACCCGCTGGATCTCCTCGCGCGCCAGCCCGTCGCTGACCCGGGGCTCCAGGGGCACGATCTGCCCCGGCGGCAGCTTGGTCTTGCGGGTGCCGTGGGCCCCGGGGCCGCCCGGCCCACCGGGGCCGCCGGGCGGGCCGCGGCGGAAGGCGCGGCGATCCAGACCGGTCAGGCCGATGGAGGGCCCCGGGCCAGCGCCGCCCGGTCCCCCGGGGCCGGCGCCCCACGGGCTGCCCAGCGGATCGCCGGCGTGCATGGCGAGGGGATCGCCCTGGCTCGTGCCGTTCATGCCGTTGAGCGCGTCCATGGCCTGGGCGCCCAGGGTGGGGGTGCCCATGACGTCGCCGAGGGCCAGATTGAGGCCCGCGGCGACGTCGGCGGCGGCCGCCCGGGCCTTCGCCAGCTGGGCGGCGCGATCGGCCGCCGGATCCGCCGAGCGCCGGGGCGCCGACGGGCGGGGCGGCGGCCGGTCAGCGGGCGCGGGGCCCCCGGCGATGGGATCATCGCCGCCCTCGACGGGGTCGACGGGGTCGGGCTGGGGGTCGGGGATCGCCTGCTGCGGCTTGATGAGCACGTCCACCCACTCGGGGCGGGTGTCCAGCTGGTCCAGCGAGAGCTGCGCGGCGTCCACGGGCAGGCTGGCGGCCAGGGCCAACACCAGGCCGTGCAGCACCGCCGCCGCCCCGAACCCGCGCAGATCGTTGCCCCGCCACAGGTCGCGCCAGCGGCGCTTGGGGAGCGCGGGCGCGGCGGGCACCACCGCGAACAGGAAGTGGAAGTCGCCCAGGGCGAACCGGGCGCGCTCGCCGCGGCCCAGGGCCAGGCCGCGCACGCTGTCGGCGGGGGGCAGGCGCGCCACGGCGCCGCCCTGCAGGTGGTGCACCTCGACGCCCTCGGGCGCCCGCACCCGGGCGTGGCCCTCGCGGAGCTCGGCGAGCTGCCAGCCCACGGGGAGCACGGCGTCCAGGCCCAGGGCGTCCTCGCCCACGCGGCAGCCGTCGCCCTCGGCCAGGTGGCGCATGTCGAGCACGGTGTCGTGCCAGGTGATCGTGACTTCCAAGCGGTCCATGTCATCCTCCGATGGCCGGGCGCACGTCTCCCGTGGCGCGGAGCCCGCGCTGGGTCGGCGAGATGTGGCGACTATCCGGGGGGCCGCGTGGTGGGCCCCCCGCCCTCGAACGCTGAGACAGGGCCGATGCGCGAAGGTTCCCGAGTTTCTGGATCCCGGGAGGACGAGGCGCCGCCCAGCCTGCACGCCCAGGGCCTGGCCCGGCTCGCGGCGGCCGCGGACCGCGTGGGCGCACCCGCGGGGCTCCGCGCGGCCCTGCAGCAGCCCGCCCGGCTGACGGCGCTGTGGCTGCCCGGCCCGGCGGGGCCCGTGGCGGGCTGGTGGGCGCAGCAGAGCCTCGATCTGCCCACGCTGGGCGGGTTTGCGCAGGCGCCCGGGCTCAGCGCCGACGCCGTGCGGGCCGCCGCGCTGTGGACCCACCTGCAGGCCGCGGCGGTGGGCCTGTCGGTGGGCGGCGGCTTTGGCGGGCTGGCCGCGCCGCCGGGCCTGGTGAGCGCGGCGGCGGTCGGCCGGGCCTGGGCGCCGGTGTTGGGCGACAGCGTCGTGGGGGCCGAGCGCGGCACCGACGCCGCGTGGCTCGGCCGGTGGCGGGGCGCCCTGGGGCCGGGGGCGCCCGTGGTGGGCCTGCCCGAGGCCCTCGGCGGCAGCGCGCTGCGGGCACAGGCGGTGGCCCGCGGGGGCCAGCTGGTGCTCGATCGGTTCCTGCGCCAGGTGGGCTGGGCCCGGCCGCGGCTGCGGGTGGCGGTGCACGGCGACGGCGCGGTGGGGCGGGCGGCGGTGGCCGTGGCCCGCGCGGCGGGCCTGCGGGTGGTGGCGGTGTGCGACGCCGAGGTGGGCGCCGTGGCCGAGGGCGGCCTCGATCCGGCGCGGCTCGCCGGAGGCCTGGGGGCGGCGGGCGTGCCCACGACCCCCGCCGGGGTGCTCGCCCACGACGCCGAGGTGCTGATCCTGGCCAGCGGCGCCGGGGTGGTGGACGCCGCGGCGGCGCACCAGATCAAGGCGCGGGTGATCGTGGAGCTGGCGCGGTTCGCCATCGCGCCTGAGGCCGACGCGGTGCTGCTCGATCGCCGGGTGGCGGTGCTGCCACACCTGGTGGCGGGGGCCGGCGGCCTGGTGATGGATCACGCGCTCTGGCAGGGCCGCGGCGCGCCCGCCGATGACGAGGCCCTGGCGAACGCCCTGGCGGCGCAGCTCGATCGGGCCTTCCGGGCGCTGTGGGCGGCGGCGGTGGGCGAGGGGCTGCCGGCCCGCACGGCGGCGCTGACGGTGGCGCTGCGGCGGCTGAGCGCCCAGCACCAGGCCCTGCACGGGCCCGAGCTCAGCGCGCCAGCCGGACCGTGAGGGTGACGGGCCCGGCCCAGTCGCCGTCGGGCCCCGTGTAGCCGTCGACGATCCAGTACACGGTCTCGCCGGGCGCCAGATCCAGGCTCACGCGTGGGGACAGCTCGCCGGGGGCGCGGTCGTCGTTGCAGGCCCGCTCGGACCACGCGGCGCCGTGGCCGCAGTGGGTGCGGGCGCTCAGCACCGGATCGGCGTCCGGATCGGCCCCCACGAGCTCGGCGGTCCAGCGGCCGGCCATGGGGGCGGTGAAGGGCACCGCGACCGGCGCGAGGCCCCCGCCACAGCTCGCGGGGCCGAGGGCGGGGTCGCCCAGGGCGGTCAGCAGGTCGATCTCAACGGCGAACACGGCGGGGGCCTGCGGCTCGAGGGGCGCGGTGGCGCCGTCGGCGGGGCAGGCGACGGCGGGCTCGGCACACCGCGCCGGGGCGTCGATGCAGCGGGTGCCGGCGGGGCAGGTGATCCGCGCCCCGAAGGGATCGCACGCCGCCCCCGGATCCGCGGCGGTGGGGCCGCCCAGGGCCGCCGGGGTGACGGGGCTCGCCAGGCCTTGGGCGTCGAAGACCTGCACCGCGACGGCGGCCAGCGCGACGTCCGGGTTGGCGGGGAAGCCCAGCTCGGCCCCGTAGCCGCCCTCGGGCGCGCTCCACACGGCGTCGAAGGGGCGGGTGACCTCGCCGCTCAGCGCACCGTGATCGTCAAAGACCTCGATCTCGACGCCCACCACGTCGCCGTCGGGGTCGGCGCCGAAGACCTGCAGCGCGAAGGCGGGGGCCTCGGGGTTCCACCACGCCCGGGCGCCGGTGACGGTGGGCGCCGTGAGGGCCTCGCAGGTGGGGGCGTCGCCGCGGCACAGGGCGCCGGCCGGGCAGTGATCGTCCACGGCGTCAGGGTCGCAGGGCGCGCCCAGCGCCCGGGGGGGGGAGGGGCTGGGGGTGAGCCGCGCGCGGCGGCTGGCGTGGCCGCGGGCGTCCACCAACCACAGCTCGATCTCGTCGGTCTGGGGGAGGCCGGCGAGCAGGGCCGCGCGGTGGGTGGTCTCGAAGCGGGTCTGGCCGGCGACGGCGGTGGGCAGGACCCAGGTGTCAGCGCCATGGTCGTCGAGGGCCAGGGGCGCCCCGTCGGCCCACAGGCGCACCCGCACCTCGCGCACGTCGGCGCTGACGTCCCGGCCGGCGACGCGCAGCGCGAGGACGTCGCCCACGCGGGTGGCCGAGGCGGCGTCGAGCTCGGGGGGGCCGTCGACGGCGCAGTGGCCGCCGCCCCCGATGCGCCGCGGATCGTCGGGCGCGCACCAGGCGCCGGTGGCGCAGCCGTCCGCCAGGCCCAGGGGATCGCAGGCGTCGGCCAGGGCGCGCACGGGCACGGGCTCGGCCACCACGCGGAACTGCCCGCCCCGGGGCCAGTCTCGGGCCGCGAAGGCGTCGACGATGACGATCACGGTCTCGCCCGCCGCCAGGTCTACCTGGGCGGCGGCGTCGCGGCGGCGCGGGTAGCGCAGGTCGTCGTTGCAGGTCCACTGGCTCTCGGCCAGCAGGCAGTCGGCCCGCAGGGCCAGCAGGGGATCGAAGGTCGCCGCCTCGACGTGGAACCGCCAGCGCCCCGCCACCGGCGCCTGGAAGCGCAGGGCCCGGTCGTCGCCGCCCTGCCCCCCGCACGCGCAGTGGTGGTCGTCGGCCAGGGTCTCGCCCTCGAAGACGAAGCGGCCGTCCTCGTGGGTGAGCGTGGGCAGGGTGGCGCAGGGCCCGATGGCCGCGTCGGGGGCGGGCGCGCTGTCGGGTGGGCCCCCATCCACGGGGGGATCGGCGTCCACCGCGCGGTCGGTCAGCGGGGGCAGGCCGGGGGCCGGGGCTGGCTCGCCGCACGCGCTCAGCGCCAGCCCCGCCAGGGCGCACAGCGCCCACCACGCCCCATAAGGGCGCGCTCGCGAGGCGGCGCGGCGGCGGCCGGCTGAGGGGCGGGTCGTCAAAGCGTTCTCTGGTCCGTTCGAGGCCCGGGGCGGTGTCGCGCAATCCGCCCCAGGGGGCCGCTACCCGGCGACGGGCGCACGGTTCCAGGGCAGGGCCTGCCACTGCAAGCCGAAGCGCGCGAGGTACTTGCGCAGCCGGTCGGCGTCGTTGACCGACGTGCGCTGGGCCAGGGACACGGCGAACAGGGCGCGGCCGGCCGCGCTCAGCGAGGGGCTGTGGCGGCACACCTGCAGCACGTCGGCGAGCTGCACCCGGTCGAAGCGGTCGAGCTGCGCCACGCCGTCGTCGCCCAGGACCTGCACCAGCAGGGCCTCGCCCTCGGTGGTGGCGGGGCCGCTGGCGCCCCAGCTGCGCCGCAGCCGGGCCAGCTCGGCGGTCACCGTGGCGAGGTCGATGCGGCCGCCCGGGGCCAGGGTGGCCATGCGGGTGACGGCGGCGTTCAGATCGCGGAAGTTCCCGCGCCACAGGGCCTCGGGGCCGCGGCCGAAGGCCAGGAACGCCGCGCGGGCCTCGCGGCTGAAGCTCACGGTGCGGCCCTCGCGGCGGGCGAAGGCGCGCAGCTCGAAGTCCAGGTTGGGGGCCAGGTCGGCCAGGCGGTCCCGCAGGCCGGGCAGGTGCCAGTGCCACAGGTCGATGCGGGCGAGCAGGTCCTCGCGGAAGCGCCCGGCGGCCACCTCGGCGTACAGGTCGCGGTTGGTGCCGGCGATGAGCTGGAAGTCGCTCTCCACCTCGGCGTCGGCCCCCACCGGCAGGAAGCGCTTCTCCTCCACGGCGCGCAGCAGCATGGCCTGCTCGTCGGCGCCGAGCTCACCGATCTCGTCGAGGAACACCACGCCCTCGTGGGCCCGGCGCAGCAGCCCGGCGCGGGCGCTCGCGGCCCCCGTGAAGGCGCCGCGGGTGTGGCCGAACAGCGTCGACATGGCGGTGTCGCCGCGCAGGGTGGCGCAGTTGACCTCGACGAAGGCGCCGGCCACCAGGTTGCGCTGCCGCTTGAGCTCGAAGATGCGCCGGGCCAGGTGGGTCTTGCCCGCCCCCGTGGGCCCCGTGAGCAGCAGGGGCGCGCGGGTGACCGCGGCGACCTGCTCGATCTCGGCGATGAGCGCGTTGTAGGCGGGGCTCTCGGTGGCGATGCCGGCCTTCAAGAACGCCAGCCCGTCCGCGGCGCGGGCGGCGTGGCGCTGGGCGATGCGGTCGTAGCGCGACAGGTCCAGGTCGATGCGCCGCCAGCTGCCGTGGGCCAGCTCGCCGCGCCGCGGGGGCGCGGTCTGCAGCAGCGTGGCCGGCATCACCCGGGCCTCGCACAGCAAGAACAGGCAGATCTGCGCCACGTGGGTGCCGGTGGTGATGTGCACGTCGTAGCGCGCGGCCCCGGGGTCGAAGCCGTAGCCCTCCGCCCACTCGTAGAGCGCCTCGTAGGTCTGCTCGAAGTCCCACGGATCGGCCAGCGCCAGGGCGTGCAGCGCGACCACGGTGTGCGGGCTGACGGCGGCGAGGTCCCGGGCGACGGTCTGGGCCAGGGCGACGTCGCCGGGGGGGTGCAGCAGCTCGATGCGGTCGAAGGCCAGATCGGCGTGCTGGCCCAGGGCCACCGTGGGGCGCCACTGGCTCCAGCGCTTGAGCTGGTGGCCCTTGTCGAGGGTGGACCCCAGCAGGCCGATGCAGACGCGGGGCAGGGGCGGGCTCAATCTGCAGGCACCGTGCGGTCGCGGGCCCAGGCCCGCAGGCGCTCGATCTTGGCGTCCATCACCACCGACAGGGGGCGGGTGGCGCCCAGCTCGGCCAGGATGTGCGCGGTGGTCACGGGCTGGTGCTCGCCGCGGGCCAGGTAGCGGGCCGACACCACGGCCTGCTCGATCTCGGCGCCGCTGAAGCCCTCGCTGCTGGCGGCCAGATCGGCCAGGGAGAAGTCCTCGGGGTCCAGGCTCCGCTTGCGCAGGTGGATGTCGAAGATCTGCGCGCGCACGGTCTCGTCGGGCAGATCGACGAAGAAGATCTCGTCCATGCGGCCCTTGCGCACCAGCTCGGCGGGCAGCTTGTCGATGTTGTTGGCGGTGGTCACCAGGAACACGTCGGCGGTGCGCTCGGCCATCCACGTCAGCAGGTGGCCCAGCAGGCGCCGCGAGGTGCCGCCGTCGCTGTCGCCCTCGGCGATGGCCTTCTCGACCTCGTCGATCCACAGCACACAGGGCGCCATGACCTCGGCGGTGCTCAGGGCCTCGCGCAGGTTCTTCTCGGTCTCGCCGAAGAACTTGTTGTAGAGCGTGCCGAAGTCCAGCCGCAGCAGGGGCAGGCCCCACGCGCCGGCCACGGCCTTCGCGGCGAGGCTCTTGCCGCCGCCCTGCACGCCCACCAGCAGCACGCCCTTGGGGGCGTCCACGCCGTCCTCGGGCTCGAAGAAGGCGGTCTGGCGCATCTCGAGCCAGCGCTTGAGGTTGCGCAGGCCCCCCACCTCGGCGAAGCGCGAGGTGTTGAACTCGAAGCTCACCGCCCCGCCCTGGTCGAGCAGGCGGTGCTTGGCCGCCAGGATGTTGGGGATGTCGCGCTCGGTGATGGCGCCGTCGTCCTCGATGGCCTGCCGGGCGAGCCGGCGCGCGTCGGCGGCGGTGAGGCCGGCCAGGTTGCGCACCATGATCT
>JAUHVS010000617.1 GCA_030424955.1 bacterium
CACCTGTTCGAGTTTGGCACCTGCCCCGCCTTCGTGATGGTGGGCGCCGTGCGCGAGGTGCCGGTGGTGCGCGACGGCGCCATCGTGGTGGGCCGCACGCTGCTGTTGCGCTTCACCTACGACGAGCGCATCGACGACGGCATGACGGCCCGCGACGGGCTGAACACCGCGGTGCGGGTGCTGACCGACCCCGAGCGCTGGCTCGGCGGCCTGCCCGACGCCCCCGCCGAGGCGCCGCCCCTGGTCAGCGCACGCTGAGCGCGCCCGACCGGTCGAACCACCACCCGTAGGCGGCGTACTGGCGGTAGCCCTCGCCGAGCCCCGTGGCGCTCATGTGCCAGCGGTGCACCTGCAGGTCGGAGTAGCCCACCCACTGGCGGCGGACGCTGGGGTGCCCCTGGGTGCGCTGCGCGATCACCAGGGTGTCGCCGAAGAGCAGCCCGATGGGCGGGTGGTTGAGATCGGCGGCCTGCACGATGGCCTCGAAGCGCGCGATGAGGTCGCCCATGGCCGTCACCGACGCGCCCAGCCCGTGGAGCCGCTGGAGCGCCCGCTGCAGCCGCGCCACGCGCCCCCACTGAGGCGGTGGGCGCCCCGGCTGGGCAGCCGGCTCGGCGGCGTAGAGCCCATGCATCAGGCCGATCAGCGCTTTGAGATCTGGCAGCTGGCCATCGACGGCCCCCTGCCCCGAGCGCGTGGCCTGCCCAGGCCGGTGCGCAAGAAGGTCATTCATAAGGATACCCCGTTCGCCCACCACAACCCTGCGCCAGCAGGGCCTGCGGATGCAAGGGGTCGCCGCGCCCAGCCCCCGCCTTGGCCCCCCAAGGCGAACCAGCGTACTGTGCGGCACACCACAAAGGGGTTCGCACCGCATGAGCGCACGAGCTGGAGGCCGCCCAAACTTCGTCATCGGCGACGCACAGGTCAGCCCGGGCAGCCGCGCGCACATCGAGCTGCCCATCGCCCGCATGCCCCACGGCGCCCACGCCTGGCTGCCCTGCGTGGTGGTGCACGGCCGGCGGCCGGGGCCGGTGCTGTGGCTGAGCGGCGCGGTGCACGGCGACGAGCTCACCGGGGTCGAGGTGGTGCGCCAGCTCCTCGAGGTGGTGTCGCCCCGCACGCTCAGCGGCACCCTCGTGTGCGCCCCGATGGTCAACATCTTCGGGGCGGCCGTGGGGTCGCGGTACCTGCCCGACCGGCGGGATCTGAACCGCTCGTTCCCCGGCTCGGCCCGGGGCTCGCTGGCGGGCCGGCTGGCGCAGCTCTTCTTGAGCGAGGTGGTGCAGCGCTGCGACGTGGGCATCGACATGCACAGCGGATCGAGCCACCGCCGCAACTACCCGCACGTGCGGGCCAACCTCGACGATCCCGAGACCTATGACCTGGCGCGTGCCTTCGGGCCGCCCGTGGTGATCGACGCGCCTGAGCGCAGCGGCTCCCTGCGCGCCGAGGCCGCGCGGATCGGCAAGCCGGTGCTGCTCTTCGAGGGTGGGGGGCCGCACCGCTACCACCGCGACGCCGTGGACATGGGCGTGCTGGGCACGCGGCGGGTGATGGCCCACCTGGGCATGACCGGGCCCCACCCCAACCCGGCGACCGCGGAGCCGATCCACTGCGTGACGACCCGCTGGTGCCGCGCCGCGGGCGGGGGCCTGTTCCGCAGCCTGGTGGAGCTGGGCGAGACCGTCGAGCTGGGTCAGGTGGTGGGCAAGGTGGCCGACGCCTTCGGGGCGACGGTGGCCACGGTGCGGGCCCGCACGGCGGGGATCGTCATCGGCCTGCAGCGCAACCCCATCGTGTTCCAGGGGGACGCGCTGGTGCACATCGCCATCCCCGAGGCGCCCCCGGGCGACGAGCCAGCCCCCGACGATCCGTCATCGGGCGACGGGACGGACTGAGGGCCGGCCTGAGCGGCGATCCCCGTGGGGCCCTCAGGCCTGCTCGGGGTCACGTGTCGGCGGCTGGCCCTCGGCCTGGGCCAGCTCGGACTCGTGGGCCACGGGCAGCTCGGGCAGATCGTGCACCGTCTGCCGCCGCGCCCGCCGCGCCCTGGGCGACATCATGCCCTTCATCTGCTCCAGGCGGCCGAAGCACAGCAGCCGGTTGCCCGCCTCGAGGATGCGGTTGGGGCGCGGGTTGGGGATGACCGTGGTGCCGCGGTAGAGCGTCAGCAGGTTGATGTCCTTCTCTTGGAGGCCCGCCTCCGCGAGGGACTTGCCCACGTACTCGCTCTGCTCCGAGAGCACGATCTCGGCCACGCCGTAGCCCCGGCTCACGGTCAGGCGCTGGCGGATGTCGATCTCGGGGAACTGCACCTGCGCCGCGATGTAGTCGATCACCGCGCCCGCGATGTCGAGGTGGGTCGCGCCCTCGATGCCCTCGAGCCCCGGCGACGAGTTGACCTCCATGATCTGCGGGCCGTCGGTGCCCTCGAGCATGTCGACGCCGGCCACGCGCAGGCCCAGGATCTGCGCCGCGCGCACGGCGGTCTGGCAGTACGTGTCGTCCAGCGTGACCAGCTCGGCGCGGCCGCCGCGGTGCACGTTGCTGCGGAACTCCTGGCCCTGGGCCACCCGCCGCATGGCGCCCACCACCTGGTCGCCCACCACGAAGGCCCGGATGTCGCGGCCCTTGCTCTCGGCGACGAACTTCTGGATCAGCACGTTCTGCTTCTGGCTCTGCAGCAGCTCGACGATGGCCGCCGCGGACGCCACCGACTCGGCCAGCAGCACCCCGATGCCCTGCGTGCCCTCGAGCAGCTTGATGACCACGGGCGCGCCGCCGACGCGATCGATGGCGGGCAGCACGTCGGCGCGGTCCCGCACGAAGGTGGTCTGGGGGATGCCCACGCCGTGGCGGCTGAGGATCTGCAGCGAGCGCAGCTTGTCGCGGGAGTTCGAGATCCCCGCCGACGAGTTGGCGCAGAACACGTCCATCTGCTCGAACTGCCGCACCACGGCGGTGCCGAAGTGGGTCACCGAGGTGCCGATGCGCGGCAGGGTGGCGTCGTAGTGCGACAGGTGCTTGCCGCGGTAGAAGAGGTCTGGCTGGCCCTGCCGCACGTCGATCGAGAACTTCAGCGTGTTGAGCACGCGGGCCTCATGTCCACGGTGCTTCGCCGCCTCCATCAGCCGGCGGGTGCTGTAACAGCCTGGACTACAAGACAAAATTGCGAGCTTCAAGCAGACTCCGGAGGGCATGGGCTGCCGCGCAGCCCCATCAATCGACTACAGGCGGCGGCCGCCGCGGAAGGACCGGCCGGCGTCGACCAGGAAGCGGTCTCGGAAGGCGTGGCGGCCGAGCAGCATGCGGAAGCCCATCTCGTCGCGCCGGGCGAGGGTGAGCTCGATCCGCCACGTCTGATCCATCAGCTGCAGCGACGTCTCGATCACCGGCCTCAGCTCGGCGACGCCGCTGGAGCTGCGCACGGAGCGGTACTCCAGGATGGGCGCCTCGGCCCGGACGGCGGGCGTGGACGTGCGCTGCATGGGGTGGACCTCGAAGCGAATCCAGGGCTGGCCCTCCACCTCGAAGGGCTCCATGTCGAAGGCCTGCAGGGCGGAGGTGCGGGCGCCGGTGTCCACCTTCGCCTTCACCCGCCCGACCCCGAGGTCAGGGAGGGAGACCCACTCTCGCCACCCGATCGCCGGGAGCACCCGCTGCGCGCGCTTGGCCATGCTGTGTGCACCGCTGTGACGGGACCCGCCGCGCGGCCTGGCGTCTCCAGGCCGGTCGACCATCCCAAGGGTCAGGAGCGTACCACCGATCAGTCGAAGCCGAGCCGCCCCAGCCAGACGCTGCCGTCGGGCTGCACGAACACCAGCCGGTCGCCGGCCATGGACGGGGCGAGCTCGATGCGATCGGGCGTGGCGGTCAGCGGCACGGCCAGGGCCTCGGGGGCCGTCAGGTCGAGCACGAACAGATCGCCCCCCAACAGCGCGGCCCCCTCGTCGAGGGTGCGCTCGAACACCAGGAAGCTGCCGGTGGGGTCGAACTGCGGGTGGCCGCCCAGGCCCAGGGCCAGCAGGCGGCCGTCGAGCACGCGGTAGAGCCAC
>JAUHVS010000618.1 GCA_030424955.1 bacterium
ACCGTCGCCACACGCACCTCGCACGGGCATTGGCACCCTGAAATACGCCGCAAGGGCGGCACAGCAGGTGCTCCGAAAGGCGAGGATACAGGAGAGGACCCCCCGACCGCCAGCGTGACGGCCGGTGAAGGGGCTCAAGGGGGGGAGGCCAGCCGGGCGGCGGCCTCGCGCACGACTCAGGCGCGCTTCGCGAGCACGTCGTGCAGGTCGACCAGGCGGCCGATGGAGAGGGTCAGGAGCTTCTGCCGACGATCGGCGTCGCCCTTGCCGGCGGTCTCGAAGGCGACGATCTTGTCGACCAGCGCCTCGCGGCTGCCGAAGCGAGCCTTGACGTCCTCGACGCGGTCGAGCATGCGCAGCAGCTTCTGGTTGCTGATGCGGAGCAGACGCTCCTTGAACTCGGCCTCGGTCTCGTCGCTGTGCCGGTCCGCCAGGGGGAGCAGCTTGTCGACCAGGGCGGCCTTGTCGCCATGCACGCTCTTGACGGTCTGCAGGGGTGTGGACATAACTGCGCTCGCAATCTGGGGTCTGAAAAAAGCGGGCCAGCTGATAGCACGCCCCCCCAACCTCGACAAGCGTTTGTTGAACTCCATGCAGAACCCCTTGTTTCTTCGCGGACTTACGCTCTGGGTGGCCGTCGGGTTCGGCGGCTGTCGCGATCCACGCCCCGCGCCAGCGACGCCCCCCGGCTCGCTCCCGAGCGCCGCAGCGGGGTCGGCCTCCACGACCGCTGCCACCTCCGCCCCGCCCGCGCCGGGGTCTCAGGCGGGCAACCGCCCCGACGCCTTGGGGCGCGCCGGCCCGGTCCAGCTGGGCCTGCCCGGCCTGCAGCGGGCCGTCGCCGAGGTGCGGGTGCTGGGCCTGTGGCGGGGCAAGCCTGCGCCCGAGGCGGCCCTGGACGACCCCCTGGTGCGCCGCCGCATCCTCACGCGGGCGCTGGAGACCCAGCTCATCCGTCAGGAGGTCGCCCGCCGAGGCCTGTCGGCCAGCGACGCGGCTGTCGAGGCCGCCCTCGTCAACGCGCTGGCCGGGCGCGGTCCCCGCACGCCCGTCGAGGGGCCGATCCCCGAGCGCGACCTGCTCGCCGGCCAGGTCGCCGCCCGCTTCGACGCCCCCGCCGAGGTGGTGCGCCGGGTGGCAGCGGACCTGCTCGAGAGCGAGGCGCTGGCCAACGCCCTGCTCGACACGACGCCCGAGGCCACGCTGCAGGCGGCCTGGGTGCGGCAGGAGACCCAGCGGGTGGTGGATCTGGTGCAGGTCGGCCGGGTGCCCACCGCCCGCGAGATCGACGCCGCGGTCCGCGCGCGGGGCGCGGCCATCGACGCCTGGTACGCCGAGCACGCCGACCGCTTCAACCAGCCTGAGCGGGTGTCCCTGCATCGGATGTTCGTGCGCGGTCGATCTCCAGAGGCCCGCGCGCGCCTCGACGCGTTGCGGGCCCGGGTGCTGGGCGGTGAGGCCTTCGAGGCGGTGGCGCAGGCGGGCAGCGAGGGGCCCCAGGCGCGCCGCGGCGGGCGGGTGGGCAGCCTGGCCGTGAAGCGCGTGCCCGAGGTCGCCGGCCTGGCCCCGGGGGCGCTGTCAGCCATCCACGAGGCCCCGGGGGGGCTGGCCTTCGTACGGCTCAACCAGCGCCTCCCAGCGGTGGTTCGCCCCGTCACCCTGCCCGTGGTGCGCCGCGAGATCGCGGCTGAGCTGCTCCGCGCCGAGGACGCCCTCCCCAGCGCCCGGGCGCAGGCCGAGGCCGCCGCGGCGGCGCTGCGGGCCGACCCCAGCGGCCCCGCCGTGCAGGCGGTGGTCGCCCAGCCCGGCGTGACCCGCCGGCAGACGCCCCCGTTCAGTCAGGCGCGGTCCCAGGCCATCCCCGGGCTGGGGCTGGCCCCCGATCTCTTCAAGGCGCTCTTCGAGGCAGAGGTTGGCGACGTGGTGGGCCCGATGACCGTCCGGCAGCACTACGTGATCGCGCGGGTGGTGTCGGCGCAGGTGCCAGACCCGTCGGGGTGGCCCGCCGCAAAGGCCGCGTTCAGCGCGCAGTGGCGGTCGACGCAGCGTGGGACGGTGGTGGATCGCTGGATCTCGCAGACGCTGACTGGCCAGCCGATGTGGGTGGACAGCGCAGCGCTGCGGGCGCTCACCCGGGCTGATCTGCTGGGCGCGGTGGCGCAGGCCCCGTGACGTCATCCCCCCGTGGCCCCGCGTCGGCGCGCTGGCGGCCTCAGCCGCCGCGGTTGGCCACGAAGGCGCGGGCGTCCGCGGCCTCCTCGGACGCGCCGCCCTTGGCCGCCAGCTGCTTGGCGACGGCGAGCGCCGCTGCGCGGTGCGTGGCCGCCTCGTCCGGCGCCTTCTTGGCCAGCGACACGTGGGTCTGCACCAGCAGCCACGCGGCCTCCCGCCACCGGTTGGGCACGTCCTCGAAGTCCCGCACCACCGTCTCGAGCCGACCCTGCGCCGAGCGCGGGCGATCGGACCTGAGGTAGAAGCCGGCCACGTACATCTCGTGCTCCGCCAGCTTGTCGCGGCACGCCCGGATGCGGCCCTCGGCGTCCTTGACGTTGGGGTCCTTCGGGAAGCGCGTCGTGAACTGCCGCAGCGAGCGCAGCGCGTCCTTGGTGGAGCCCAGGTCCTTCTCGTGGGACGGCGGGAACAGGAAGAAGTCCCCCGGCACCTGCTCGTGGTGGGCCACCCCGATCCGCCACATGGCGTAGGGCACCCGCTCGTGGTTCGGCCGCGACTGCATGAACGTGCGGAAGGCGTCGATGGACTCGATGTACTTCTTCTGCGCGAAGTAGCTGTCGGCGACGCCGATCTCGGCCAAGGCCGCGTACTTGCTGTACGCGAACTTGTTCTTCACGAAGGTGAAGTGCTTGACGGCCTCCAGGTAGTCCTCGTCCGCGAGGGCCGCCTGGCCGAGCTCGTAGCGGTGGCGGGCCGTGCCGGCATAGGTCGGCGGCGGCGCGCTGGCCCCACAGGCCTGGAGGAACGTCACCGCCATGGTGACGACGAACATCAGGGTGCGGATCATGTGCGCCTGGGTAGCAGAAGGCATCGGGCGGGACAACTGCGGCGGCGTTGACCGCTGTTCCCGTCCGGGGCAAGGTCGCCGGCCAACGGCTTGAGGAGCGCCCATGTCGATCCGACACTTGTGGGCCGCGGTGCTGAGTCTGCTGGTCGCGCCCGCGTCCAGCTGGGCCTTTGGGACGCTGGACGGCGACCGGTCTCGCTGGCCGAACAACCCCACCTTCCGGCTGGGCACCATGAGCCGCGATGTGCCCGCCGACGCGGCCCGCACCGCCATCCGCGCCGCCTTCCGCACGTGGCAGGCGGTGCAGGGCTCCACCCTCGCCTTCATCGAGGTGCAGGGGGCCCCCGACATCAGCGTGACCTTCAGCGATCCCTGGCCGCCCGAGTACGGCCGGTTCGCCGCCGGCGTCACCCTGACGGACCGGCGCAACGAGGTGATCCGCGGCGCCGAGATCGAGTTCAACCAGGCCAACTTTCAGTGGGCCACCAACGACGACCCGGCGCGCACCGACATCGAGGGCGTGGCCACCCACGAGATCGGGCACGCCATCGGCCTCGGGCACAGCTTCTTCCGCGACGCCACCATGTACTGGAGCGGCGGCGATCTGGCGCTGCGGACCCTGTCGCGGGACGACGAGCGCGGGCTGCGCTACCTCTACGGCGCGGGCGGGGAAGGCACGGTCTGCGACCAGTGCGAGACGAACGACGACTGCGCGGGCGCCGGGGTCTGCCTGGGCCTGGAGGCCGACCGAGCCTTCTGCGGGCAGCCCTGCGCCGGCGGCTGCCCGGCCAACACGGCCTGCTTCGAGCTTCAGAACGGCGGCACCTCGTGCGCGCCGGTGGCGCTGGTGTGCTCCGACGACGCGCCGGCAGACATCGAGCGCGGCGAGTACTGCTTCGGCGCGGCGCAGTGCGCGGTGGGCGGGCTGTGCGTGCCCACCGACGACAGCGCGCAGTGCGTGGCCGAGGGCGCCGTGGGCTTCGGCGGCACCTGCCTGGGGGACTTCGAGTGCGACGGTGGTTT
>JAUHVS010000619.1 GCA_030424955.1 bacterium
AGCGCGCTGCCGACCCCGGTGGCGGAGCACCCGGTGCCGCGGGGCGTGGCCGACGCCATGGCCTGGATTCAGACCGCGATCGCCGCCGAGGCCGATCCGGTCGTGCTTTCTGATTTGCTGTTTGGCTACGCGGTCTTGGCGTACGTCCATTACGGTGATGTCGAGGTCTCGATGACCGCGGCGCACGCGGCATGGGTCAATGATCCGACGGGCCTCCCGGTCGAGGTCTGGCTGCACCGGCTGCACGTTGAGCTCGAGGACACCGAGGCCCGTATGGGCCTGCTGGAGCGGGCCGGCGTCGACGGGCTGAACGCGGCGGGTCACCTCGCCTGGTCGGCCCTCGAGGACCCGGAGCGGGCCTTGTCGGACTGGGGCTGGGCGGCCGAGTACGACCCGACGGCCCTGGGCCCCATGCTGGCCAGCCTGCTGCTGCTGGCCAGGCGACCTGGGCTGCGCGACGAGCGGGCGACCCTGGACTGGGCGCTCGCGCGGACCCAGACCCCGGCGCTGTGGCAGGCCCTGGCGGCCGACCAGCTGCGCCTGAACATGGTGCACGAGCCGGACTTCGCCGACGCCTGGGCGGAGGACGGCCTGGCGCGCCTCGCCCCGAGCCCGGTGCTCGCGGCCATCGCCGAGCGCCAAGCGCTGGCGTCGGGCAACGCAGCGCTGTTGCGGGCCACGCTGGCCCGGCACGCGGACGGGGCGGACGGTGATCCGGCGGCGCGGCGGGCGCTGGCGCACGCGTGGTTGGCGGCTGCCGACGCCGCGGTCGAGGGCTTCGAGGCCGCCGCGGCCGAGGTGGTGCTGGACGCGGACGCGGGCACGCTGGGCTGGTTGGCGGCACAGGCCGCGACCCTGGGCGCCGAGGGCACCCGGGTGCGCGCCCTGCAGGCGATGACCCGGCTGTCCCTGGACGGGCCTCGGCTGGCTGCGGTGCGCTACATGCTGGCGCAGCAGGCGCTGAGGACCCAGGACACCGTCGCCGCGCGGGCCCATCTGGACGCCGCGCTGGCCGCGGATCCCACCTGTGTGCCGGCCCTCGCGTTGGCCGGTCGGCTGGACGACGGCACCCGGGGGCCAGCCGCCGCCCACGACCGCGCGGTCGCTGAGATCGAGGCCCTCGAGGCCCGCCTCGCGACGGCGCAGGGGCCGGCCCGGGCCCAGCTGATCCAGCGGCTGTTGGACCGCTACCACCGCGTGGCCGAGCGCCTGGCGGGGCCGCTGGGCGAGCCTGAGCTGGCGCTGGCTTGGCGGAAGCGCGCGCTGGCCCTCGCGCCGAGCGCGCGGGAGGGCGTGATCGGGCTGGAGCAGGCGCTGCTGCTGGTCGCGGACTGGCCCCGGCTGGCTGCCCTGTGGGAGGGGCGCGCGAGCCGGGCGACAGACCCCGCCGAGCAGGTCGACTGGCTGCACTCCGCCGCGGCCGTGTGCCGCGAGCGCCTCGGCGACCCCGCCCGGGCGATCCGCCTGTGGACCCGGGTCCTGGCGCTGGCGCCGGGCGACCCCGTCGCCCGCGCGTCACTGATCGAGGCGGCCGTCGCCTCCGGCCAGTGGGCGGCGGCTGCGACCTGCCAGGCGTACGTGGTCGAGACGGCCCCCCCTGAGGCGCTCGCCGACGCAGCGTGTCTGGCGGGGCGCTTGTGGCGGCTCGCGGGCGATCCCGCCCAGGCCTACCGGGCCTACCAGATCGCCGCCCAGGCTCAGCCGGATCGCCTGGAGGCCTGGGACGGCCAGGTGCGCCTGGCGGTGGCGGCGGGTGATCCTCAAGGGCTGGTGGCCCTGGCTGAGGCGGCGGAGGCGGATCGGATGGCGCCGCTGGCGGCCCTTCAGCTGGCCGACGCGCTCGTCGCCATGGACGGGCTGACGGCTGCCCAGGACTTCATCGGGCGGTGGCGCGGCGCACAGGCCGAGGTGCCCGCACAGGTTGAGCAGGCCCTCACCGTGGTGGACGCGTGGGTCGCCACCCGGCGGGAGGACTGGGCGGCCGTGGCCGACGCGCTGCTGCGGCAGGCGAACGCCGTGGAGAGCCCGCTGCGGCGGGCCCAGCTCTGGGCGCAGCGCGGTGAGATCCTGGAGACCCAGCTCGGGCTCCCCGAGGACGCGCTCGCCGCCTACGAGGCCGCCCTGGACGCGGACCCAGCGTCGGCCCCCGCCCGTGAGGGCTTCACCCGCCTCGGACCGCCCATCGAGGTCGGCCACGCCGGGGGGCCGTGGTGGACCCGGGCGCGGGCGGCCGTCGGCCTGACGGATCGGGCCCACATCCTGCGGGCTGAGGCGGGCCAGCTCGCCCAGGGCCCCGCACGGGACGCGCTGCTGACGCTGGCGGGGCAGCCGGCGGGCACAGGGATCGAGGCGCAGCGCCAGCGGGCCCCGGCAGAGGGGCGACCTCGGACGGCCGCTGTGCAGGGGGCGGTCCGGGCCGTCTCCACGGGCGACCCCGAGGTGTTGGCGCAGGCGCTGTCGTCGTTGGAGGTCAACGCCCCCGACTCGGCGCTGTTGCCGCTCGTGCGACGCCGGCTCTCGCAGCTTCGACAGGACATCGACGGCGCCGACGCTGAGCTGGCGGGCCTCGTGGACGGGCTGCGCTCACCCCTCTGGCGCGCCGGGGCCGTCCGACAGACCCAACGCCGCCTGGAGGCGCAGGGGGCGACAGAGGGACCCGAGGCCCTCGACGCGCTGGAGGCCGCCGTGCTGGCGGCGCCGGATGACGACGAGCGCGCTCAACGGCTGGCGGAGCGGCTGATCGCGCAGCAGGCCTGGCCCCGGCTCGCTGCGGTGTATGAGGCCCAGCTGGCCGCCGCCAGTGACGGCACGCAGGCGCTGGCGTTGGCGCGGGCCTTGGCGGGGCTGAAGGCCGAGCGCTTTGACGATGCGCTGGGAGCCTACGAGACCCTGGCGCCGGCGCTGGACAACGAGCCCGTGGACGTCGAGACGGCGCTCCGGGCGGCCCGGTATGCCGAGCGGGCCGAGCAGCCCGAGTGGGCCGATCGTTGCTATGCGCTCGCCGCCGAGGACGAGACCGTGCGGGTGCGCGTGACCCTGGAGCACGCCCGCACCCTGGAGACCCGCGGCGCGCCCGAGGCAGCGCTGGCGTTGCTCGGGCAGCTGGCGGACACCGACGGCGCGCAGCGCGAGGTGCTGGAGCTCGAGGCCGAGATCCAGTCTCGGATGCGGGACTGGAGCGGGGTGGTCCGCACCCTGCTGCGGCTGCTGGATCTCGAGACCAGCGCCGCTGCGAAGGCCCACCGCGCGCAGGCCATCGGGCGGATCCTGTCGCGGGTGGTGGGCGATCACCGGCGGGCGGCGGGCTGGTTCAAGCGCGCGGTCGAGCTGGATCCGACGGCCCTGAAGGCGGTCTGGTACATGCTGGCCGAGGTCGAGCAGCTGCCGCCGCATGAGGTGCCCACGGAGCACGTCGATGATGCGCTGCTGCGGGCCACGGAGGCGGTGCGGGCGCGGCTGGCGTCGGCCCCCACCGACCTGGAGACGCTCGCCGATCTGCACCGGCTGCACCGGGCCCGAGGGGACGCCGAGGCGGCCGCCTGGGTGAGCGCCGCCCTGACCATGCTGGGGGGCGACGCGCCCGAGCCGCCCGACACGCCGCCCACGCTCCAGGCGCCCGCGCCCAGGCATGGCGCCGAGCGGATCGCGCGGCTGCTGGTGCACCGCCGCGAGACGCGCCCGGCCAGGGAAGCCAAGAGCGAGAGGTTCCGCCGTCCGCTCAGGTGAGAGAAAAAGGCGGGCGACTCGACCATCGCGCCGATTCTCGCGCGCGCGGCTCGGCGCTCGGCACGAGCCCCGGCTCCGAAGAGAAGAACCTCTCCCGAACTGGGTTCGAGCAAATCGAGTATGCAGCGCAGGGTCGTGGTTTTTCCGGACCCATTCAGGCCGAGGAAACCGTAGACGTCGCCCCGGCGGATCTTCAGGGAGAGTCCATCAACCGCGCGAACCGCCCCGAAGTGGCGGCTGAGCGCCCGGGTTTCGACGATGACTTCTTCGCTCAAGTCGCTTCTCTCCCTCGAGGTGCTGCCATCGAGACCCTG
>JAUHVS010000620.1 GCA_030424955.1 bacterium
CTGCACCTCGGCCCGGCTCAGCGCCCGGTCCGCGGCCCGCGCCCGCTCCAGGATGGTGCGGGTCTCGGGCTCCAGCAGCTCCAGCGCCTCGTACAGCTCGTCGAGGGGCACGGGCAGCTGGGTGGCCGTCTCTTGCGGCAGGAAGCGCCCCACCAGCTCGCCGGTGTCGGTCTGGCCGTTGAGGTTGAGGCGCACCACCGGCTGGTTCAGCAGGTGGCCCAGGTACTGGATGATCGAGGTCTTCGAGACGCTGGTCTCGCCCTCGAGCAGGCAGGGCTCGTTGAGCACCACGCTCTCGGCCACGTGCAGCAGCGTCTCGGCGGTGCGCTGGTCGAGGCAGTAGTGGCTGAACATGCTGGGCGGCGGCACCAGCCGCGCGTCCTGGCCCGGATCGCGGCGCCGCAGGGTCACCCCCGCGATGGTCACGGTGTCGGCCTCGACGGTCATGAACGGGCCGGGGCCCGTGGAGGACGGGCCGTCGGCGAACCACGCCGACAGGTCGAGGGTCTCGGGCAGATCGTCGGTCTGCACGGTGTCCCGCGCCGGCAGCGACACCCAGATGTCGTCGTCGTCGTCGTCCCAGATCTTCTTGGTCTCGCAGCGCACGCCGGTGCTGCGATAGACGATGCCCGCGATGTACTCCACCACCGCCGGCGGCGCGCCGCCGTACTGGATGATGGGATCGGCCACGCTGGCCTCGTTCTCGGTGTCGAAGCTCTTGAAGCCCATGGCGCGCAGGCGCGGCACCAGGGTCTCGTAGTCTTCGAGCCGGGCGGCCTTGATGGTGCACTCCCAGCCCGAGCAGGACGACCGGATGCGCCGCTCCAGGCCCTCCTCGTCGAGGTCCTTGGTGGGCAGGTCGATCTCGACCTTCGGGGAGTCCTCGTCCAGCGCGTCGCTCGTGGCCAGGGCGTAGGCCGGGGGCGCGCCCAGGTCGCCGATGAACTTCTCGGCCGTGCCGCGCAAGAAGTCCGACACCTCGGGGAAGCGCCGCGCGGCGCCCCAGCGCAGCTGGAAGCCGAAGGCCCCCGGCGCCAGCGGCTCCACGGCCACGTCCCGGTAGCCCGCGGCCTCGAGGTGCGCGACGAAGGGCGCCACCGCCTCGGGGTCGTCGGTGCGCACCGACACCTCCCAGCGGTCGGCGAAGCTGCCGGCCGTGGGGCGCAGGGTGCCGGCCTGGTGGGCCCCCAGCGGCAGCATGATCTGCGCGCCGCTCATGGTGTCGCCGTCGCCCAGCTCCAGCGGGTAGCGGTCGGCGTCGATGCCCTGGCCGTGCAGGAACGCCCGCACGGTGGTCATCAGCACGCTCTGCTCGCCCTCATCGCGCCGGAAGGGGCCGGGCTCCACCATGAAGCGGGGGGTCTGGTCGGGGTCCAGCGAGCGCACGCCCACCTGCCCGTAGCCGGCCTCCTTGAGGTGGGTCTGCAGGGCCAGCATGCGCCCCACGTCGTCGCCCACGATCTCGATGGCGAAGCACTCCTTGAGGTTCTTGCCGTCGTAGCGGGGGTCGCGGACGTACAACCACATGTCGTTGTCGTCGTTGCCCCAGGCCTTCTCCTCGGTGATCCGCACGCCGTGGCGCCCGAGCACCCAGCGCACCACCTGGCGAGCGAAGGGGGTGGCGCCCCCGAACTTCAGCACGTTGTTGTCCTGGTGCCCCAGGCTCATGCCGTCGTCGGTGAAGCCCATGGGCATCAGCTCTTCGCGCAGCTGCGTCGCGAAGTCTTCGCTGTCGGCGTAGATCTTCAGCTCCCAGCTGTCGAGGTCGCGGCCCTCGCCCAGGCGCAGCTCCACGTCCTCGACGCCGGGATCCATGGCCACGCTGGGCAGCAGCGGCTTCACCGAGTCGATCAGCTGGGTGATGACGTCGACGCTGACGTGCTCGCCGTAGCGGATCTCGGTGGCGCGCACGCCCTCATCCACCACCTCAACCTCGAAGCCGTTGGCCTCGAGGAGCTCGGTGACCCCTTCGGCCAAGGGGGACAGCTCGGTGACGATGCGGACCTTCATCTGCAGGCTCCCATGGGCACATTGGACGCGACACCGTGGCAGAAAGCGCAGGGCGACGCCACCGTCAGCCACCGCGCGCGCCACACCCCGTCGCCCGTCGCGGGGCGACGATTGACAGGGCCCCCGGCCGCGCCCACGATGCGCCCCATGCGTCTGTGCCGACCCCTCGCTCTGGCCGTGGCCCTGTGCTCGGTTGTCGCTCCGTCGACCGTGCTCGCTGCGCCCGCCGGCCCCAGCCGCGCCGTGCAGGCGCAGGTGCTGTATGATCTGGGCGTCGCGGCGTTCAGAGGCCGCGACTTCGTCAAGGCCGACCGCTACTTCCAAGACGCCTTCAAGCTCGATCCGTCCCCGGTGCTGCTCTACAACCTCGCCCGCGCCGCCGAGGAGCGGGGCGAGGCCAAGCTGGCCATCGGGCGCTACCGCCGCTACCTGAAGGACTACCCCAACGCCGAGGACAGCGCGCAGGTGCAGCAGCGCGTGCGGGTCATGGACGCCGTGCTCCGCAAGGCCAAGCAGGGGCAGCTGAAGGTCGAGCAGGCCCCCCCGGGCAGCCGCTACTACATCGACGATCAGCCCCTGGCCGCCCCCGGCGACCGGGGCTGGGATCTGGACGCCGGCACCTACCGCGTGCGCGTCGAGCCCCCCAACGAGACCGCCTGGGAGACCGAGGTCGAGGTGGTGCAGGGCCGCCTCAACCAGGTGGAGTACAACGCGGCCCCCAACGGCGGCGGCGCCCGCGGCCTGACGGTGGCCAAGTACGCGACGGCGGGCGTGGCCGTGGCCGCCGCCATCACCGGGGTGGTGTTCACCACCCAGGCCATCTCGGCGGTGGATGACTACAACGCCCTCACCGACGCCATCCGCGCCGGCGGCGATCCGGTCGCGCTGCAGCGGGATCGGCTGGCGGCGAAGGACGACCGCGACCGCGCCGCCACCGTCAGCTACATCATGTACGGCGTGGCGGGCGTCGCCGCCGCCGGCGCCGTCGCCCTGTTCCTGCTGGACGCCGACGCGGGCGACGCCTCGGCGAGCGCGGGCGTGCAGTGGCAGGTGGGGCCCGGCATGGTCGGGCTGAGCGGCCGGTTCTGAGCGGCCGGTTCTGAGCCGCCGGGGCTGAGCCGGCGGCCCTGAGCGGCCCCGCCCGATCCCTCGCCCCCTGATCCGTCGCCGCCCCCTGATCCGTCGCCGCCACCCAGGAGACGCCCATGCCCCTGCCATCGCGCTGGCACCGCGGTCCCGCCCTCGCGGCCCTGCTCCTGCTTGGGGCGTGGTGCGCCCCGGCGCACGCCACCGGCCCCGACTGGCACACCGACTTCCCCACCGCCCGCGCCGCAGCGGCGGCCGAGGGCACCCTGCTGGTGCTCGACCTGTGGGCGCCCTGGTGCCACACCTGCCTGTCGATGCAGCAGACGGTGCTCACGCCCGCGCGGCTGGCGCCGCTGGCGGCGCGCTTCACCTTCGTGGCCCTCGACACCGACCGGCCCGAGCACGCGGCGATCGTCGCCCGCTACCCGCCGCCGGTGTGGCCCACCTTCTATGTGATCGACCCCACCAGCGGCGACGTGCGCGGCCGCTGGCTGGGCGCCGCGGACTTCGCGCGGTTCGAGGGCTTCTTGAATGAGGCCGCGGCCGCCGCGCCGCCCCACAGCCCCGCGGCCCTGACCCGCCGCGCCGACGCCCTGGCCGCGGCGGGCCGGCTGGCCGAGGCCGAGAGCGTCTACGCCCAGGCCCTGGCCGCGGCCCCCCCGGGCTGGCGGCGGCGCGCCGACGTGCGCACCAGCCAGATCAGCCTGCGCCGGCGCCTGGGCGATCACGCCGAGTGTCTGGCCCTGGGCCAGCAGGCGCTCCCCGAGGCGGTGGCCGGGCACACCGCCAGCGCCGCCGACTTCGTATATGGGCTGTGGGCCTGCGCCACCGCGCTGCCGGCACACCCGGACAGCCGGCGAGCGCTGCGGGCGGCGGCGGTGGCGCTGGCCGAGGTGCTGGCCGATGACGACGCGCCCCTCACCGTGGACGAT
>JAUHVS010000621.1 GCA_030424955.1 bacterium
CAGGTCTCCTCCACCGGCCCCACGCCGTCGCACGCCTGCCAGGCGCGGTCGGCCCCGCAGGTCTGCACGCCAGCGCGGCAGGCCCCCTGATCCACGCTGCAGCCACGGATCAGGCCGGGCTGGGGGCAGCAGTCCAGCACGGCCTCGTCGGCGGTGCCGTCGCAGTCGTCGTCCAGGCCGTTGCAGGTCTCGGTGTCGGGCGCGGCCGGCGACACCGGGCACACCGCGCCCACGCCGTCGGCGCGGCACACCCGCACGCTCGTCAGCCCGCAGACGCCCAGGCCGACGGTGCACGGGGCGCCCAGGCCGGGCCAGGCCTCGTCCACGCGCCCGTCGCAGTCGTCGTCGAAGAGGTTGCAGCGCTCGGGGGCGCCGGGGCGCACGGTGGGATCGCCGTCGTCGCAGTCCAGCGCCCCCGGGCAGCGCCCGAGCACGCCGTCGCCGTCGATGTCCACGCAGGGCACCGTCGGGCCCGCGTCCACGGCGGCGTCGGCGTCCAGCGCCGCATCCACGGCCGAACCGGCGGCGTCCACCTCGGCGTCTGCGGAGGGCGCCGCGTCCGCCCCGGCGTCGCGGGTCATGTCCACCTCTGCGGGATCACCGCCGCCGCCGACGCTCGTGCAGGCCCACAGGCCCGCCCCCGCCAACCACGCCAGCGCAGGGCGCCGGCGGCGGCTCACGGGGCGCCCCCGGACGCCGCCGGCGGCTGCGGCGCGAGGGCCTCTACCTTGGCGAGCACCGACTTGGGGTGCATGACCCCCTTGTAGACGTACAGCGCCCCGCGCTCGGCGCCGGCCAGCACCCGCTCGCTCACCCGCAGCCGGTCGCTCACGCAGAACAGCACCGGCGCCGTCAGCCCGGCCTCCACCAGATCCACACGCTGCCACACGGCCTCGCGGCTCCAGAAGCCCATGCTCTCCAGGTACACCTTGCCGCGGGTCGGGTGGCTGAACACCAGGTCGGGCACGCACAGGCCCACCCCCGGCAGATCGACGATGCGGCTGGACCGCCGCACCGACCACGGCGTGTCGAGGGCGCGCAGGCGCTCCACCAGCTGGGCCACCTCGTCGGGCAGGCGATCCTCGACGTCGCGGGCCTCCCCCACCCCCTCGGCCTTGAACACCAGCGCGTCGCGGGCCTTGCCCCAGCGCACGTCGGCCTCGATGGCCCAGGTCGCGCACGCGCGGATCGCCGGCAGCACCAGGGCGAGCTGCAGCCCGTACTTCGTGGCGGCGCTGAACAGGCTGTGCGGCCCGTCGAGGGTGATGCGGTAGCCGTCCTCGGGCAGCGCCTCGATGCGGTAGAGCAGGCGCCGGAACTTGAGCGCCCGGAACAGCGCCCGGTAGGTGGCCGGGCTCGTGGCGGTGACCGTGGCCACCACCTGCACCGCCCGCAGCAGCACCGCCTGCACCTGGCCCAGCTCGTAGGCGTCCAGCAGCCGCTCGGCCGTCGTGTCCTCGAAGGCGTTGAGCTGCTGGTACTGGCGCAGATCGGCGTACAGCGCGGCCTCCACCACGTCCGGCGTGGTCTCGCGGGCCTCGGCCACCGCCCCCAACACCGCCTCGCGATCCAGCCGCACGCCGTCGGGCAGCGCCTTGCGGGCCGCGCTCGCCGCCGCGAACACCTCGGCGCGCATCACCGGCGGATCGAAGGCCTCGGGGGTGCTGAAGTCGCAGCGATCCAGCACCAGCTTCTTGAGGCCGTCCGCGACCTTCTGATCGGCGGGGCGCACCTCGATGCCGGTGAACCCCTCCTCCACGGCCTCGAAGGTCAGCCCCAGCCCGTCGCGGGCGGCCTGCAGGTAGTGGGCGGCGATGGCCAGCAGCCCCTCGCGGGCCTTCTCGGCCACGGGGCGCACCCGCAGCTCGCGGCCCTTGCGCTGGGCGCGCACCAGATCAGCGGTAAGCACTGTGCTCTCGCCGCCGGCTGCTGGTGTAGGTCTCGGCGGTGTCGCCCGCCACGAGCTCGTAGAGCCGGGCCTGCTTGTCGGCCTGCTTGCGCAGGATCCGCCCCAGGCGCTGCACGTGCTCGCGCACCGAGCCGCTGCCCGAGATCACCACCGCCACGTTGGCCGCCGGCACGTCCACCCCCTCGTTGAGCACCTTGCTGGTGGCGATGGCGCCGTAGGTGCCGTCGGCGAGCCCCGCGAGGATGGCGCTGCGCTCGGTCACCTTGGTCTGGTGGGTGATCACCGGCACCAGGAAGCGCCGCGACACCTCGTGGGCGGTGGCGTTGTCCTGGGTGAACAGCAGCACCTTGTCGTGGCGGTGCAGGTGCAGCAGGTGCTCCACGTAGTCGAGCTTGCTGGGCGCGGCGAAGGCCAGCCGGCGCTGCTCGCGGTAGGCCTTGAAGGCGCGGCGGCCCTCGGCGCTGCGCGCGGCCCGCATGACGAACTCCTGCCAGCCGCCGGGCCGGCTCATGCGGATCCCCTGGCTCACCACGAACCCGCGGTAGAGCGCGCGGTTGTCCTCATAGGCCTGGCGCTCGTCGGGCGTCAGCTCCACGGTGACCTGCTCGGTGGTGTACTCCGACAGGTAGTCGCCCGCGAGGGTCGTGACGTCCTCGCGGAACGCCAGCGGCCCGATGAGGGTCTCGAGGTCCAGGTGGCGCCCGTCGGTGCGCTCCGGCGTGGCCGACAGCCCCAGCCGGAAGGGCGCCAGGCACATCTTCGCCGCCAGGGCGTAGGCCTCGCCGGGCAGGTGGTGGCACTCGTCGAACACCACCAGCCCGAAGCGCGCGCCCAGGTGCTCCATGTGGATGTAGGCGGAGTCGTAGGTGGTGACCGTGAGCACCTGCGGGTCGTACTCGCCGCCCCCGATGACCCCCACCGGGTGTGGGAAGCTCGCCTTGAGCAGGTCGTACCACTGGCGCACCAGATCCAGCGTGGGCACCACCACCAGGGTGCTGCGCCGCGTGGCGTCGATGGCCATCATCGCCAGGTAGGTCTTGCCGGCGCCGGTGGGCAGCACCACCAGCCCCTGAAACCGCTGGGCCCGCCACGCCTCCAGGGCCGCCGCCTGGTACGGGCGGGGCGCCTTGCGCACCGCCAGGCCGGCGTCGAGCGCCTCGTAGGCGCGGGCCTCGTCGGTGTAGGGCAGCTTGGCGCGGATCAGCGCCATCACCACCTTGGCGTAGGCGTGGGCCGGTGCGCGGTGGCACGCCGTGCGGTCGTCCCACTGCACGGTGTCCGGCAGCACGCTGGCGTCTGCGCAGTCGCGGATCACCAGGGTGCCGGCTTCGAAGGTCAGGTGCGCCATCGCCCGCGGTTGTAGCCCATGGCGGCCCGTCGGCACCACCCACCCGCGCCCCCGCCGCAGGGGCCCGCCCCTTGCGTCAGCCCCCGGCGCCGTGGCAAAGACGCCGCCGCCGCCGCCGCGGCGAGGAGACCCTGAGTTGAGCCCGCGCGCCCTGACCATCGCCCTCACGGCCCTGGGCCTGATGTCCGGCAGCGCGCCGGCGTGGGCGGAGGCCCCGGCCGACACCGCCGAGGCCGAGGGCGAGCCGGGCCCGCTGAGCGAGCTGCCCGGCCTCCTGGGCCTGGGCGTGCAGGCGGCCTGGGCGGCCATCGTGCCCGACCTCACCATCGAGACCCTGCGCCGATACCACCCGGCCGCCGCGGTCGGCAGCCCGGTCAACGGCCGGCTCCTCTTCCCCGTGCAGATGACCCCCAGCCCCGGCGTGCACATCCGCCACCCCGAGCTGGCCTACACCGTGCCCGAGGTCATCGACGCCCTGGTCACCGCGCAGGCCCATGTGCGGGCGCGGCTGCCCGGCGGCCCCGACCTGCAGATCGGCGACATCAGCAAGCCGGGGGGCGGGCGCTTCAAGCCGCACTTCAGCCACCGCAACGGCCTCGACATCGACCTGCGCTACTTCCTCGATGGCGTGAAGCCCGGCGACCATGAGCACCACTTCGTGGCGGCCCACCTGCTCGACTGCGCCCGCACCTGGGCGTTCATCGACAGCCTGGTCGAGCAGGACGCCGTCGAGCTGATGTACATGGACGTGCGCTTGCAGAAGCGCTTATA
>JAUHVS010000622.1 GCA_030424955.1 bacterium
CACCGAGAGCTGCTCAACAAGTGCGACGAGCTGCGGATCAACGTGCGCAACTACATGTCGGAGCTGAAGGGCGCCGACTTGGAGAAGCTGCGGTCCGCGATGTCGACGGGGAGTGGTCCGGTCGAAGAGCGCATCGAGGCACCCGGGGTCGTCCGGCGGCGGAGAAATCCGCGCGCCGAATCCAACGATGCCGAGCGCCCGGCGCCGGCAAAGGATAAGTCCGCGGCGGCTCGCGCCGCGGTGCGGCCAGCAGCGCCACCCCCGGCTGAGAAGCCGGCGGCGCCTGTCGTGGCGGCGGTTGAACCGGCGGCCGTGGTTGTGTCGCAGGCCGAGCCGCCTGCGGTGCAGGCTGAGCCGCCTGTTGAGAAGCCGGCGGCGGCTGAGCCGGCGGCGGTGCGGCCGACGAGCGAGCGCGCTCAGGTGTTGTCGCGGCCCGAGCGGCGGAAGGTCGAGCCCAACCGGGCCCGCGTCCTGTCTCGGCCCGATGCGCCGGTTGTCGCCGCACCGAAGCCGAAGGAGCCGAAGAAGCCTGTGGTGCCCCAGGGCCCCGTGGGTGACGCGATCTCCCGCCGCATGAAGCACCTGCGTCCGGCGCACGAGACCTTGCTGCGGCGAAAGCCCGAGCCCGAGCCCGAGGTCGAGGTGCCCGCGGCCCCGACGCCCGAGGCGGTGGTCGAGGCGCCGGCGAAGGTTGAAGCGAAGGCTGCAGACTCGAAGCCCGAGGCGTCCGCCGCTGTGCCCGAGGCCGCTGTGCCGGCTGCCGCTGCAGTTGAGGCGCCTGCGCCCGAGGCGGTCGCCGCTAGCGCGGGTGATGCGGACGGGTCTGCCGAAGACGAGAACCGGCCCCGTGAGGAGAAGCTGGCGCCGAGCGTCACTCGCCGCACGGCCAAGAAGCCCGACAAGGCCGTCAGCGCAGTGCGCGCGCCGCAGGCTCGCCCCAAGGCGGCGGCTGTGGCGGGGGCTGGTCAGGCGAAGATTCTGGGGACGATCCCGCTGGAGCAACTCCAGCGGCGTACCCGCCAGCCCGCCCGTCGGGGTGGTCCGGCGGCTGGGCCTGGCGCCCGAGGCCCCGCGCCTCGTGGCCGTCCGGGTGGGCCGCCCGGGGCTGGCGCTGCACCGGCCTCCCGCTTTGGGGGGGGCCCGCCCGTTCCGCCGGCCATGCCTGGCGCGGACAAGGGCGGCGAGCGCCGACGCCGTGGTGCGCCGGCCCGTGCAGGCGAGGCTGAGCGCCGTCCCCGCGCCGGGGCCGGTGGTGGTGCCGGCGGTGACAGCCGCGGCCGGAAGCGGGTCTTCAACCGCGACGACATCTACAAGGGTGGCGCTGCGGGCAGTCGACTGGGCCGTGGGCGCCGCCGGAAGATGTCCTCGCGCCGCGGTGCGAAGACTCAGCTGACGACCCCGGCGGCGCACAAGCGCGTCGTGAAGGTCAACGGCACGATCTCCGTGTCGGAGCTGGGCAAGCAGCTGGGCGTGAAGGCGAACGACCTGATCCGTCAGCTGATGGGCATGGGCATGATGGCCACGCTCAACCAGCAGCTGGACATGGACACCGTGACGCTCATCGCGGGTGAGTTCGACTACGAGGCGCGCGACGTCTCGTTCGACGAGCTGGCGATGCTGTCTGGTCCTGCGGAGCAGAAGCTGGTTGAGGAAGATCCCGACGCCGTGCTGCGTGCGCCGGTGGTGACCATCATGGGTCACGTCGACCACGGCAAGACGACGCTCCTGGACCGGATTCGCTCCGCCAACGTGGCGTCGGGTGAGGCCGGCGGCATCACCCAGCACATGGGCGCCTACCGGGTGGAGACCTCGCAGGGCCCGGTCGTGTTCCTCGACACCCCCGGACACGCCGCCTTTACGGCCATGCGTGCTCGAGGCGCCTCGGTGACCGACCTGGTGGTGTTGGTGGTGGCGGCGGACGACGGCGTGATGCCGCAGACCGCTGAGTCCATTGCCCATGCGCGGGCCGCCGGTGTGCCGCTGATTGTCGCGATCAACAAGATCGACAAGCCCGGGGTCGACCCCGAGCGGATCAAGCAGGAGCTCACCAAGTTCGAGCTGGTCCCCGAAGAGTGGGGCGGCGAGACGATGATGCTGCCTGTGAGCGCGCTGCGCGGTGATGGGGTTGACGGCCTCTTGGAGGCCCTCGCCCTGCAGGCGGAGGTGCTTGAGCTGAAGGCGAACCCGAAGAAGGACGCCTTCGGTCGGGTGGTCGAGGCGCGTGTCGAGAAGGGCCGCGGGACGGTCGCGACGGTCCTCGTGCAGGAGGGGACGCTGTCGGTCGGTGACTACATGGTTGCCGGCGAGTTCTATGGCCGCGTCCGCGCGATCATGGACAGCCACGGCAAGCGCCTGAAGACGTCTGGGCCGTCGACCCCGGTGGAAGTGCTTGGCCTCGGTGGGCTGCCCACCGCGGGTGACGCCTTCTACACGGCGAAGACCGAGAAGGACGCCAAGAAGGTCGCGGCCCACCGCGAGTCCGAGGTGAAGCGGGCGGCAGCGACCGGTCGCCAGACCAGCGGCGTGGATCTGCTGGCCCAGATGGGTCAGAAGGAGCGCGAGAAGCAGAACCTCATCCTCAAGGCGGATGTGTCTGGTTCTCTGGAGGCGCTCAAGGGGTCCTTGGAGCAGCTGGCGACGGACGAGGTCGAGGCGCGGCTCGTGCACACCGGTGTCGGTGTCATCAGCGTCTCCGACATTGACCTGGCGGCGGCCTCTGACTCGGTCGTGATCGGCTTCAACTGCGATCCCGACTCGAAGGCGAAGCGGGCGGCCGATCAGGCTGGCGTGACGATCCTCAAGTTCAGCGTCATCTACGACGTGCTGGACACGGTGAAGGAGCTCATGAGTGGGCTGCTGACGCCGGAGACCGTCGAGGTCCGCGCGGTGTTCCACATCCAGAAGGTGGGCACCGTGGCTGGCTGTATCGTGACCGACGGCAAGGTGCTGCGCGGCGCGATTGGTCGGGTCTACCGCAACGGCTCGCTGCTGGTTGAGGGCAAGATCACCACCCTGAAGCGCTTCAAGGACGACGTCCGCGAGGTGGCCAACGGCTACGAGTGCGGTGTCGCGGTTGACGGCTACAAGGATGCTCAGGAAGGCGATCGCATTGAGATCGTCGAGCTGAAGCTGGTCAAGCGCACCATCGATTGAGCGAGGTTCGCTAGATGGCCCGCCAGCGATTCAACCGCACCCACCGGGTCGCGTCCCTCCTGCGGGAGACCGTCTCTGAGGTCCTCCGGGGATCCGTGAAGGATCCCCGGGTGGCCCTGGCGACGATCACCGACGTCGAAGTGACCGGCGATCTCCGGGAAGCCCGGATCTACGTCCACATTTCCGGTGACGAGGCGGAGCGCAGCGATGTGCTGGGGGCGCTCCAGCGCGCCGCGGGCTTCGTTCGCCACGAGGTGGGCCAGCGCGTTCGGATGCGGAACACGCCGAGCATCGAGTTCCGCTACGACGCTTCCATCGAGTACGGCTCGCGCATCGAGCAGCAGCTGCGGGCGTTGGGCCTGGGCGGCGGCGGTGCCCCCGAAGACTCAGAGCCGACCGCAGACAGCGGGGCGACCGTGGACAGCGGGGCGACCATGGACAGCAGGGCGCCTGCGGACGACGACCGCGACAGCGATGGGTAGGCGGCGTCGCGCCAGTGGCCGCCCCATCGACGGGCTGCTGCTCTTGGACAAGCCCATCGGACCCACCAGCCACACTGCATGCGACCGCGCGCGCCGTGCGCTCGGCGCGCAGAAGGCGGGCCACACGGGCACCCTGGACCCGATGGCGTCCGGCTTGCTCGAGATCTGTCTGGGTCGCGCCACTCGCCTCGTGCAGTACCTGCAGTCCGACGTGAAGTGCTATCGCGCCACGGTGCGCCTGGGCGCGGGGACCGACACCTTGGACGCGCAGGGCCAGGTGGTCGTCGAGGATCCGGCCGCGTGGGTCGAGGGCGTGACGGCCGCCCACTTCGCGGCAGCGCTGCCAGCCTTTCTCGGGACGATCGAGCA
>JAUHVS010000623.1 GCA_030424955.1 bacterium
CACGGCCTGCTCGAACCAGCCCGCCACCAGCCGCCGGGCGCGGTCGGTGAGATCGGCCTCGCTGGGGAGCGCCTGGCGGGCGAAGCGCTCGACGAACTGGCGGGGATCGCACACCCGCACGCTGAAGCGCCCGAAGGCCTGCAGGGCGATGGGGCCCAGGGTGCGGGTGGCGCGCTGGATGGGCTGGGTGGTGCCCCAGCGGTTGACGGGGGAGGGGCCGGTGCGCACGAACAGCAGCTCGGCGCGTACGGGTCCGCCGGTCCAGCCGCGGGCCGCGGCCAGGCCGGGCAGGGTGTCGGGGGTCAGGCGGTGCTCGCCGGGGGTGAGGCAGTCCACCTGGGCGCCGCCGTCGCGCACCACCAGCGCCTGGCCGGGCTCGACGACGATGGCGCCGCCCTCGGCGAGGGGGTGGGCGTGGTGGGGGAAGCGCCAGAGCCAGCCCGGGCGCACCTCGTCGTCCCACGACACCAGATCCACGGCCAGCTCGCGGATCCAACGCACCAGGGCGTGAGGGTCCACCCGCTGGTCCAGGTCGTCGAGGGCGACGCGCTCGCCCACGTGCAGGGCGGTGGCGAGGGCGCGCAGGGTGTCGCGCTCGGCGGGGCTGACCTGGCCGTCCACCTGCACCATCAGCCGGCAGGCCTGGATGAAGGTGCGGCGCAGCCACGCGCTGTCGAGGGCCTGAGCCGCCTCGGCGGGGTCAAAGGGGCTCGTCAGCAGCGCGGTGTCCTGAGGCAGGCCCACCTGGCTGAGGAACGCCGCGAGGGCCTCGCGCTCCTGCGGATCCACGCCGTCGCAGGCGGCGACGTGGTACAGCCCGCGCGCAAAGGTGATGGCGCGGTGGCCGGTCAGCGTGTGGCTCTCCATGGCCCCTCCTGGGATGCGGCGCCGGGTCCGGGCGGGCGCTGGGCCACCCGCGGGCAGGGGGGTCATACGCTCAGGGGGGCGCGTCGATCCACCCCTGCTTGTTTTGGGGGGCCCGCGGCGAGATGGTGCGGCCGTGGCGCGCGGCCGTGAAGGTCGCCCGCGGGGGCGCGTCAGCGCCCGCTCCAACCGGCTGGAGGCCTCTCATGTCCCGTCTGACCTTGACCCTGACCTTGCTGAGCGCGCCCGCGTGGTGGGGCTGCGACGACATCAAAGACGCCATCGGCGCGCCCGACGCGGGGCCGCAGGAGGTCGTGTTCGAGGCGCCGCCCGAGACCCGCATCGCCGATCTCGACGCCGAGGGCGTCGCGGCGGTCTGCGCCGCGTTCCAGTCGGCCGTGGTGCGCAAGGTGCCCCCCGAGACCCGCTGCGTGACCGTCGGGTTGGCGGCGATGGGGGCGCCGGGCGAGACCAGCGAGGCCGAGGCCCGCAGCGCCTGCGAGGAGGCGGTGGTGACCTGCACGCAGGTGGCGCGGGTGGGCACGGGCCGGCTGCCCGACCTGCCCGCGGGGCCGTGCCCGTTCTCGCAGGTGGAGGGCGACGGCTGTGAGGGCACGCTCGCGACGCTGAAGCCTTGCCTGGACACGCTGGCCGACACCGCGGTGGCGCAGCTGCGACAGACCTTCACCTGCCATCTCGCCGGCACGATCGCCGTGCCCGACGTGCAGGTCGAGGTGCCCGATCCCGACGGCAGCCAAGCCTGCGCGGTCTTTGTGGCTGGGTGCCCCGAGTTCTTCGGCGAGGGGGGCGGGGCGACCGACCAGGGCCCGCCCGCCGGGGATCAGGGCGTCGATGGGGACGCCGGGGCCGATCTGGGCGCCGACATGGGCGCCGACGGCGGCGCCTGAGCCCCCTCAGCCCGCCGCGGCCAGGCCCGCGCGCACGCCGCGCAGCAGGGCCGTGGCGTTGCGGCCCAGGTGCGGCGTGTAGTAGCCGCCCTCCTGCACCACCACCGTGGGCAAGCCCAGCCGCCCCAGGCGCTCGCCGGCGCTCTCGAAGTCGGCCGTCTCGAGGGCCCAGTCGCCCACCGGATCCTTCTTGTAGCCGTCCAGCCCGGCCGCGATGACCAGCGAGCTTGCGCCGAAGTGCCGCACGATGGGCAGCACGTGGGTGTCGAGGGTCTCGAGCCAGGCCTGCCCGTCGGCCCCGCGGGGCAGGCACACGTTGAGGTTGGCCCCCGCCCCGCGGCCGGCGCCGCGCTCGTCGGGGTAGCCCAGGAAGTACGGAAAGAACTCGGCCGGGTGGCCGTGCACCGACAGCGTCATCACCCGGGGGTCGCGCCAGAACAGCTCCTGGGTGCCGTTGCCGTGGTGGAAGTCGATGTCGACCACCACCACCGGGCCCTTGCGCTTGAGGGTGCGGGCGGCCAGCGCCGCGTTGTTGAAGTAGCAGTAGCCGCCAAACAGATCCTTCATGGCGTGGTGGCCCGGCGGCCGCGACAGGGCGTAGGCCAGGGGCGCACCGGCCAGCACGGCGCGGGCCGCGTCGCGGGCGCAGGCGGCGCTCCAGCGGGCGGCCTCCAGGGTGCGCGACGACAGGGGGGTGCCCGAGTCGAAGCACCAGGCGCCTGCCTGCGAGAGGTTCGTCGGATCGCCCAGGCCGCGCTTCTTGCGGGGGAAGACGTTGGGGTGGAACGTCTCGTCCTCGGCCAGCGCGGCGGCGGTCTCGTACAGCGTGATCAGGTGGTGGTCGTGCAGCGCGCGCAGGGCGCTCTCGGGCACCGGGCCCGGCTCGCGCACCTCGAAGGCGGGGTCGCGCTCGACCGCCGCCAGGATCGCCTCGGCGCGGGCGGTGCTCTCGGGGTGGCTGATCTTCTCTCCCAGGGCCCACTCGTACAGCGGCTTGAACTCCAGCTGGATCTCGTTGAAGAACACGGGCGTTGGCACACGCATGATCACCTCGGGGGGCGGGGCGGCGCCGGAGCGCCGTGGGCTACGCTTGCATGATGCGCGCTGCAGTGCAGCCTGTCATCTGTGTGTCGTTTGTGTTCAAAGCAATTTGAGCGTATCCTCCCGCGCGATTGTTCACGACGGAGACGGCACGCCATGCAGACCTCGCCCCAACCTCAGCTCGACCTGGCCCCGCCCGCCACCGATGATCCCACGCCCCGCGGCCGCGACGTGCGCGTGCGCCACGCCGCGCTCGACGGGCCGGTGCTGGTGCGGGACGACGACTACAGCGACCGGCTGCGGTGCGATCACCCAGGGCCGGTGGACGGCACCGTGCTCGCCGAGGCGCTGCTGGAGGAGGCGGAGGCCCGCGGGCGAGGGCGCCTGATGGTGCTGGCGGGGCACCAGGCGGCGTCCGGTCTCGCGGCGGGCGGCCTGGAGGCCGAGGCGGTCATCCCCGGGTTCTACAAGGGCGAGCGGGACTGTGTGGTGCTTGCGGGCTGGCCGGACCCCGAGCGGCGGGGCCTCGCTGATCCCGAGGCCGTGGCGTCGGTGCACGCCATCGTGGCGCAGACCGATCCGACCCCGCGCCCGCGCCCACCGGTGGAGACCCGCCGCGCCGAGCTGGCGGACGCCGAGGCCATCGCGGAGCTGATGGCGGCCACCTTCGACACCTACCCGACGCCGAGCGGGCACCCGGACTACGTGGCGCGTCAGCTCGCCGATGGGCAGCCTTTCCGGCTGGTCGAGGCCGACGGCGCCCTGGTGGCCTGCGCCAGCGCCGACCTCGTGCGCTCGGCGCGCACGGCGGAGCTGACCGACTGCGCCACCGATCCCGCCCACCGCGGGCGAGGCCTGATGCAGGCGATCCTGAGCGACCTCATGGACGACCTGCGCGCGCTCGACTACCCGACCGCCTTTACCCTGGCCCGCGCCACGATCCCCGGCGTGAACCTGGCGTTCCACCGCCTGGGCTTCACCCTCGACGGCACCATGGCGCAGTCGGTGCGCATCGGCGGCGGCATCGAGGATATGAACGTGTGGAGCCGCCGGCTCGACGCCTGAGCCGCTCCTCGGGGCCCGCCGAGGCGCTGGGCTCGACGACCTGACCCGCCTACCTGACGGTGCGCCGGACTCCCCAGAGGGTTGGGGGGTGCCGTGAGCCGCCGGTCGCGCGCGCGTGTTG
>JAUHVS010000624.1 GCA_030424955.1 bacterium
CTCCCGCCCGATCTGCCGCCGGCTGCCCTGCGGCCCATCGTGCGGCGGGCCATCGAGATCAAGGCCGAGGTGGTCGCTGCGGACGAGCGCGAGGCCGGGCCTCGGCAGCTGCTGAACCTGGGCCACACCCTCGGCCACGCGCTGGAGGCGGCCTCCCACGGCCCGGCGGGCGAGGGGGATGGCCCCTCGACGCTGCGCCACGGCGAGGCGGTGAGCCTGGGGCTGGCGTGGGCCTTGAGCGTCTCGGTCGAGTTGGTCGGCCTGCCGGCCGCGGATGCTCGGTGGGCCCTGGAGACCTTACAGGTCTTGGGCCTGCCGGTGGACTGGTCGCCCCGTGTGACGTCCGAAGTCGTTGAGCGACTGGCATCTGACAAGAAGATCAGGGGAGAATACGTGAACCTGATTCTGCTAGAGGGTCTGGGCCGGCCGCTGGTTGTGCCCATGCGCTTGGTAGATCTTCGCGCGCGGTTGAAGGACTGCGCCCACCCAGGGAGGGATCGATGACCACCCACACTGCTGTCCTCCGGTCGCTCGCCCTCGGGCTCGCCCTGGCAGCGGGCGCCTGCACGGCGGAGCCCACCAGCTTCTCGATCCTGCAGATGCAGCCGGTCAGTCAGGACTGCGAGATCGTGCTCGATCCCGCGGTGGGCCTCGCCCGCGGGACGGTCGACATCGCGTTGGCGTCGAGCTACGTGGCGTTCCCGCTCGTGCGCAACAACATGGGCGACATCGTGGCCGCCAACGGGTTCCAGGAGCGCGACGGCCGTATCCAGTCCCACAACCTGCAGCTGCGCGAGGCAGTGGTCGACTACACGACCCTCGATCCCATCAACGCAGAGCTGCCCCAGCGCCGGGTGATTCCGCTGTCGGGCACCATCCAGTTCGGCTCGGACCTCGCCGTGGGCATCGAGCTGCTGGACGCCGGCATGATCCAGGCCATCCGGCAGTCGCCTGAGTTCCTGGTGATTGACTCGCAGCAGCAGGTGCGGCCGATCCGTACGGCCGTGACGATGGTCGCCAAGGTCAAGTTCGTGGGGAACCTGCCGGACGGGTCCGAGCTCGAGAGCAACGAGCTGCGCTTCCCGATCCAGGTCTGCAACGGCTGTCGCATCACCTACCCGCCCGAGGCCATCGACGACGCGGCGGGGCGGACGCCCAACTGCTTGGCGCTCGACCTCACGGACGACACGCGAGAGCCGCCGACCTGCCCCGAGTTCGTGGGCATGAACAGCAGCTTCGTGGACTGTCGCGACTGCCAGGGCTTCGCGGTCGACTCGCTGGCGCGCCAGCTCTGCCAGCCGCCCGCCGGCCTGTAGCGCGCACCCGAGGGCGGGCCCACGTCGGGCCGCCCTCGCCGTCGCGACACCGCATCAACCGCTCGCCTCAGCCGGCCGCCTCAGGCCGCCCATCGTCTCAGGGGGATCTCGTGTTTCAGCCCACCCTGTCGCAGATCGTCGGTCAGGTGGACGGGGCGCAGTGCGCTGCCGTCCTCAGCCTGCAGGGCCTGGTCATTGAGGCGGTCGATGGCGCCGGAGCGCCCACGACGGCTGAGGCCGCGCTGGCCGACGCCTACGGGCCCGTCTTCAAGCAGCTGATTGAGGCGGGCGACGCCATCGAGACCGGCGCGCTGGAGCGGCTCACCATTGAGTCCGCTGATCGCGCCTGGCTGGTCCGCCGCCTCAGCGAGCACTACGTGGCGGCCCTCAGCGTCTCAGCGAACAGCGCCCTCGCCCCCGGGCACTACGCGCTGCGCATCGCGGCGCCGGACCTGGCGCGGGAGCTCTGAGCGGCGCGGTGCGGATCCTCCTCTTGAACGGCCCGAACCTGAACCTCTTGGGTGAGCGCGAGCCGGGCCTGTATGGGCACACCACCTTGGCCGGCATCGAGGCAGACTTCGCTGCCCGCGCAGCGGCCAGCGGTGCCGACGTGCGCTGTGTGCAGTCGAACCACGAGGGGGCGCTCATCGACGCGCTGCAGGCCGCTCGCCTGGACTGCGCAGGGATCGTGTTCAACCCGGCTGGCTACGGGCACACGAGCGTCGCGCTGCGCGACGCGCTCATCGCGACGGGCCTGCCCGCCGTGGAGGTTCACCTCACGAACCTTGCGCGCCGCGAGCCGTTCCGACAAAAGACGCTGACCGCCGATGTGGCCGTCGGCACGATCAGCGGCCTCGGCGCGCTGGGCTACTCCCTCGCGCTGGACGCCTTGATGACCCATCTGCAAGCCCTCGGAGAGAGCTGATGTACGCGACTCAGGATTTTCGGAAGAACCTCAAGATCGACTACGAGGGCAGCCTCTGGATCATCGTCGACGCCAGCCACGTGAAGCCCGGCAAGGGCGTGGCCTTCGTCAAGACCCGCATCAAGAACATGATCGACGGCCGCGTGCTGCAGATCAACTTCCGGTCGGGGGACAAGGTCGGCAAGCCCGACGTCGAGGAGCGCACCATGCAGGCGCTCTACAGCGACGGCGAGTCCTGGCACTTCATGGACACCAGCAACTACGACCAGGTCTCGATCACCATCGAGGACCTGGGCGACTCCGCGCTGTTCTTGCAGGAGAACCTCAACATCGACGTGCTGTACTACAACAGCCGCCCGGTGGGGGTCGAGCTGCCGAACTTCGTGGAGCTGCTGATCACCGAGTGTGATCCGGGCGTGCGCGGCGACACCGCGCAGGGCGGGACCAAGCCTGCCACGGTCGAGACCGGCGCGGTGGTGCAGGTGCCCCTGTTCGTGGAGAACGGCGAGCGCATCCGCATCGACACCCGCAACGGCGAGTACGTCACCCGCGTCAAGTGAGCCCGAGCGAGCCCTTGGGGCGCGCGCGCTGAGCCGAGCGTTGCGGCGCCTGCGGGCGCGTCGCGCCACCGGCCGGTCTCCGCAGTCACCTGTCAGCCCAAGGCGCGTCGCCGCGCGTGCGGCGCCTGGCGCGAGGCCGGGGCGCGGCGGCTCAGCCATGGCCAGAGAGCGGCCTCGGCGCGGCCGCGTTGGCCAGGCGGGCCCTCGCCCAGGCGCGGGCTGTTGGGCTCTGGGGGCGCCGGGTCGGCTACCTTGACGGCGCGAGAGCGCGCTCATTACCATCCCCCGAACGACTGACGGACGCGCGCACCTTTGGGGGGGGCGGGCCCGTCGCTTGCCCGAGCCATGAGGATGCGTAGGTGGCCCTGAACAAGAACAAGGTCATCGCGGCTGCCCAGCGCTACACGCAAAAGGGTCAGCTCGATCGGGCCATCCGTGAGTACAAGACCCTCGTCGAAGAAGATCCCGAAGATGTGCGGATCTGGCTGAAGATCGGCGACCTGTACACCCGCAAGGGCTCGATCTCACACGCGGTCCAGACCTACAACCGGGTGGCCGAGCATTACCGCTCCAAGGGCTTCTTCCTCAAGGCCGTGGCCGTCTACAAGTCGGTCCTGAAGATCGACCCGGGCTACATCGACGCGCACCTCGCCCTGGCCGAGATGTACGTCAAGCTGGGCCTGGTCCCCGACGCCATCTCGCAGTTCCAGATCGTGGTCGGCAGCTACGAGCGGACCGCGCGGCGGCGTGAAGGGCTCGACCTGCTGAAGCGCATCGTGGACATCGCGCCGGATGAGGTGAGCAACCGCATCCGACTGGCCGAAGGCTATGCCGCCCAAGAGGCGCAAGCGCAGGCGGTCACCGAGTTCCGCACGGTCTTGGATCAGCTCGAGACTCGGCAGGCCTTCGACGACTTCATCCAGGTCGCTGAGCGCCTGCTGTACCTCGCGCCGGAGGAGCACGGCGTCACCCGGCGCCTCGCGCAGATCTACGTCAAGAAGGGCGAGCCGAAGCGGGCGCTGGCGCGCCTCCAGCTGCTGTTTCGCGCCGATCCCCGTGACACCGAGACCCTCACCCTGCTGGCGGGCACGTTCCACTCGCTGGGTCAGACCTCGAAGGCGGTCGCGGTGTACCGCGAGCTCGCCCGCATCCTGCACGAGGTGGGCAACCCGAGCGGGAGCGCGTCGG
>JAUHVS010000625.1 GCA_030424955.1 bacterium
GGTGTCGTCGAAGTTCATGCGCTGGGTGGGCGCGGCGTCGCCGATCTGCGTGAACAGCAGCTGCTGCCAGCGGCCGTCGGGGCCGTAGCGGTAGCGGCGCTCCTGGTCGGGCTGGCCGTCGGCGCCGGCGCGCTGCACGGCGTCGAGCCAGCCGTCCTCGGCGTAGGTGTAGGTGTAGCGTTCTTGGAAGGCGGGGCCGTCCACGGCGATGTCGCTCTGGGTAATGAAGCCCTGCACGATCCGGTGGCGGTCCATCTGCACGGTGGCGCCCGTGTCGTCGGTGTGGCGCACGATCAGCCGGTCTGGGGCGTCCTCGGCATAGGTGGCCTGGCGCCCGCAGTCGTCGGTGACGAGGTCGCAGGTGGTCTGGCCGGTCACCCGGCGGTCCGCGCCGCGGGTGCGCTCGACGCTGAGGCTGAACCGGCCGCCCGGGCCGTCGCCGTCCTGGCAGCCGCTGCACAGCAGGCGCTCGTAGCCGGCGACCGCGTAGCGGCCGGCCGGGGCGTCCAGGTTGGGGCGGTAGATGTACAGCGCGGTGTCGAGCCAGGGGCCGTCGCCCTCGCGGGCCTGCAGGATGGCGCCACAGGGGTGCACCAGGTGCGCGCGGCAGTCGTCGGGCACCCAGCCGTTGGGCCCGCAGCGGCTGATCCGGCGCCCGCGCGTGCCGCAGGGCTCGCTGCGCACGTCGCCGGGCGCGCAGGGCGGGGCCACGTCGGGCGGGTCCCCATCCTGGGGGGCGGCGTCCGACCCGGCGCTGGCGTCGGCCGGCGGGGTGGCGTCCACGGCCTGGTCTGGGGGGGCCATGTCGAGGGCGAGGTCGGGCGGCGCGCCGTCGAGGGCTGGGCCGCGGTCGAGGTCGGGGCCCAGGTCGTCGCCGCTGGCGTCGAGGCCGCGGTCCGCCGGTTGGGCGTCCGGCCGCTGGGCGTCGGCGGGATCGCCCGGGTAGGGGCGGTCGAGGTCGGTGCTCAGCGTGCAGGCCGGCAGGGCCGCGAGGAGCAGCAGGGCAAGGTGTCGCATGGGGCCAGTGTGCGCGGCCCGCGGTGCCGTGGGAAGGCAAAGCCAGCGGCGCGGTCAGCCGCAGGCCGGGCCTCGCGGCGGGCCGGGCAATTCTACGAAGGCGCACGGCGCGGCGGTGCGCTACCTCTGTCGCATGTCGTCAGGCCCTCCCATGATCGCGCGCTTCTGCACCTACGCCGTGCTGCGCAACCTGCGGTTCTTCGAGCCGTTCTTCCTGCTGTTCTTGCTGCACGACGTCGGGGTCGACTTCGTGGCGGCCGGGGCGCTGCTGGCCTACGAGAAGCTCCTGGGCGGCGCCCTCGAGGTGCCCCTGGGGGTGGTGACCGACCGCCTGGGCCGGCGGCGCAGCCTCATCGCGAGCTTCAGCCTGGCCGCCGCCGCCTTCGCGCTGTTCGCGTGGGCGGCCCACACCCCCGCGTGGACCTTGCCGCTGCTGTACGTGGGCCAGACGCTGTACGCCGTGGCCGAGGCGGGGCGCTCGGGCAGCCACAAGGCGATCATGCTCGACTGGCTCACGCAGCAGGGCCGCCGCGATGAGAAGACCAAGGTCATCGGCCTGACCCGCTTCTTCAGCAAGTCGTCGGGGGGCGCGGCCGCGCTGGTCGCCGGGGTCATCGTGTGGGGCACCGGGCACTTCACGGCGCTGTTCTGGGCCGCCATGGTGCCCACGCTGGGGGCCGCGCTGCTGCTGTGGACGTACCCGCGCAGCCTGGAGGGCAGCCTGCGCCGCACCCGCCCCGCCGAGGGGCCGCGGCCGAGCGCGTGGGCGGGGCTGCGGCAGGCGGCCCGGCGGCCCGGGCTGCTGGGGCTGATCGGGGCGTCGGTGCTGTTCGAGAGTCAGATCAAGCTGGCCCTGGTGTACCTGCAGCCGTTCCTGGCCGATCGGCTGGCCGAGGTGAACCTGACGGTGACCGCGGGCGTGGGGGCCATCGCGTATGGGGCGTGGTTCTTCCTGCAGGGGCTGGCGGCGGGCTCGGCGTCGCTGCTCGCGCCCCGGCTCGAGGCCCGGGCGGGCGGGGCGGGCGACGCCATCACCCGGATCCACTGCTGGGCCGCCGCCGCGCTGGTGGGGCTGGCGGCGCTGGGGGGCCTCGCCGAGGGCGCGCTGGGCCTGGTGGGGTTGCCGATCTTCGCCGCGCTCGCGGCCCTGCAGAACGCCCGGCGGCCGCTGTTCGTGACCGCGCTGGATGACCGGATGGACGGCGACTACCGGGCCACCACCCTGTCGGCCGAGAGCCAGCTGCGGGGCTGGGCCTACGCGGGCAGCGCGCTGGTGGCCGGCGCCCTGGCGGACGCGGGCGGCGTGGCCTGGGCCCTGGCGTGGATGGGGCTCGCGCTGCTGGCCGCGGTGCTCTTGGGCGGCCGCCGGCTGCCCCCGGTGGCCTCCGCCACGGGCGGGTAGATCGGGGGGCCGGGTGGGGGGCCGCCCGCGTCGGCTGACCCAGGTCACTTGTCAGGCCAGCTCGATGTTTGGGTTCGGGAATTATGGAACGTGCCGCGAGGGCGAAGCAGGCGCACCACCGCGAACATCGCCCCTGTTGACCGGACGTCTGCAAAGCAGGAGGGGTCGATGGGAAGCCTGTGTCGTGGGATGTGGCTGGGACTGGTGGTGGCGCTCACGCTGCCCGCGTGCGCGATCATCGGGCCGGGGGAGCGCGGGGTGAAGCGCACGCTGGGCGATCTGGACAGCGTGGTCCACCCGCCGGGGGTGGTGTGGTTCAACTTCCTGGTGACCAGCGTGGTGCGCCTGCCCGTGCGCAGCCAGAACCTGGAGGTGAAGCTGCCGCTGCCGAGCCGCGAGGGGCTGACGGTCAACTCCGAGATCTCGATCTTGTATCGCATCCTGCCGGAGTCCGTGCCGCAGGTGCTCGAGGACATCGGGCCCGACTACGAGCGCACGCTGGTGCTGCCCATCTTCCGCTCGGCGGCGGCTGACATCTCGGCGCGGCACAACGCCAAGGACATGCACAGCAAGGAGCGCAGCGCCATCGAGCAGGAGATCGCCGATCGCATGCGCAGCGAGCTGAGCGCGCGGGGCTTCGACATCGAGCGGGTGCTGCTGAAGTCCATCACGCTGCCGGGCACGCTGTCGGCGGCCATCGAGCAGAAGCTGGCCGCCGAGCAGGAGGCGCAGCGCATGCAGTACGTGCTGGAGCGCGAGCGCCGCGAGGCCGAGCGGCGGCTGGTCGAGGCTGAGGGCATCAAGGAGTCCCAGCTGATCATCGACGGCGGCCTGACGCCGATGCTGATCCAGTACCGCTCGCTGGAGGCCTTCCGCGAGCTGGCCCAGAGCCCCAACGCCAAGGTGATCATCACCGACGGCAAGGCGCCCCTGCTGCTGGGGGACGTGGCCGCGCCCGCCGCCGCGCCCTGAGCCCGGCCCCGCGGCCCGGCGCCCACGAGAGGGCGAGGCGCTCGCCTGTGCACCTTCCCGTTGAGCGGGCGCCGCCCGCGTGCGACATCAGGCGGGCCCGTGGTGGGGCCGAGGGGGAGGGTGTGATGCAGACCAAAAAGACCATCAAGACGATGTCCCGCACGCTGAGCGCGCTGGCGCTGGCGGCGACGGTGAGCGCGGGGGCCCCGGCAGAGGCGGCGCCGTACGAGAACGGCACGCCCCAGACGCCAGGCAAGCGCATGCCGGTGGGCGCCTACGAGTGCAGCCAGGGCAGCTACAAGTTCAAGCCCTGCGCGGTGACCCTGGAGGACGGGCGCTACTTCCTTACGGTCACCGAGGGCGGCCGGCTGCAGTTCAAGGCGCAGCTGCTGCCCACCGACGAGAAGAAGCAGCTGATCTTGAAGGGCACGCTCACCAACCCGGGTGAGCTGTGCCCGACCTGCCCCGACGACCAGGTGGGGCAGGCCTGCGCGGGCAGCGTGGAGGAGAAGGCGGTGTGCGCCGCGCAGCCCATCACGGCCGACCTGCGCCAGAAGGGCAAGCTGTGGACCGGCGATCTGATCTACTACC